>NZ_JAPSJA010000038.1 GCF_031178525.1 Microbacterium sp. | reverse complement strand
CTTCGGCTGCTGCATCAGCGCGCGCGCGATCGCCACACGCTGCTGCTGGCCTCCCGACAGCGAGCGCGCCTCGTCCTTCGCCTTGTGGGCTATGCCGACCCTGTCGAGCAGCTCGAGCGCGCGCGTGCGGTGGGCGCTCGGGAACCCCCCGATGAGGTTCAGCGGTCCGGCATCGTGCAGCGCGCCCGTGAGCACGTTCGTGAGCACGCTGAGCCGGCCGATCAGGTTGAACTGCTGGAAGATCTGACCCACGTCGGCGCGGAGCCGGCGCAGTTCTCCGCGCTGCAGGTTCGCCACGTCGTGCCCGGCCACGCGCACGGCGCCCGCCCCGAGCGGCGCGAATCCCGTGAGCGTCCTCATCAGCGTCGACTTCCCGGATCCGCTGGATCCCAGCAGCGCCACGACCTCGCCCGGGTGCAGATCGAGGTCCACGCCGTCGAGGACGACCGGCCCGTCACCGTACGCGACGCGCAGGTCGCGCACGGTCACGAGCGGCAGCTGCTGTCGCAGCTCGGCCGTCGTGGGAGCGACCGCGGAGTCGGCCCCGCTCATCAGCCGAGGTCCGAGATGTCGACGTCGGCGATCGCGGCGATGTCGACGAACGGCTGGAACAGCTCGGGCTGCGGGTCGACGATCGCCTCGCCGCCCTGCATCGCCTCGAACATCGCGCCGAGCTGCTCGGCGTTCTCCTCGACGAACACCTTCGGGAGGACCTCCTTCAGCAGCTCGGCCTTCTCGGCGTCGATCTGCTGGTCCGCGAGCACCGTCACCGAGACGGGCATCGAGTCGCTCAGCCCGATCGAACGGGTCTCGCCCTCCTCGAACGGGAACATGTCGGGGTTGGTGCCCGCCATGGTGGGGAACAGCGTGGCGGTGCACGACACGTCGGCCTGGCCCTGCTTGAGCGCCTGGAAGCCCATCACGTGATCGCCCGCGAACAGGCTCGTGTAGTCGACGTCCTTCTCGAGGCCCGCGTCGTGCAGCATCTTGACCGGCATGAAGTAGCCCGAGCTCGACGCCGGGTCGGCGAACGCGACGACGGTCTCGGGCGTGATGTCCTCGAGCTTCTGCAGCGGCGAGTCGTCGAGCACGATGCAGGTCGAGACGGGCTCGTCCTTGCCGCCCCACGCGACCAGGGCGTCGATCTCCCCGGTGTTCACGGCGAGCGCGGACGGAAACCCGCTCATGAAGCCGATGTCGACGTGGTGGTTGCGCAGCGCCTCGAGCACCGCGGTGTAGTCGGGGACGTCGACGACCTCGACTACACGTCCGGTCTCCGCCTCGATCAGGTCGGCGAAGGCGACGACGGGGTTCGCGGCAGGGTCGTCTCCGAGCGGCGTGGTGGCGAACGTGATCGGCTCGGTCGCGTCGGCGGTCCCGGCGGACGCCGCGGCACCGGCGGAGGCGCCGGCGCAGCCGGTGAGCGCGAGCAGGGCGGACAGACCGAGAAGGCCGGCAGCAGGGAGGGCACGGCGATGCATGGGGGTTCCTTTCGGGAGGAAGGGGGTCGCTGATCAGGGAAGCCGCCGGAGGTGACGCGGAATTACGAGAACGCCGTACCTGAAAAGGAACGGGAGGTGAACACTCGACGGCCGCAGTCGCCCCTGCCGGACCGACGCTGTGCCGGTCGGTGCCGTCCGCACGCTACGTTGACGTGCGTGAGCACCCCCGCCCCGCAGCCACGCACCTTCCCGTTCGAGGCGCGGCCGCTGTTCGAGCCCGTGGATCCGCGAGCCGTACAGCGCTTCCACGAGGAGCTGAAGCGCCGCTCGCCCGGATTCGGCTTGAACGTCACGGCGATCGTGCTCCTCGTGATCGGCGGCATCGTCGTGGCGGGCGCGCTTCTGCCGATGCTGTTCGCCTTCGGAGCGTTCGCGATCGCGACCGCCGGGCGTGGCGGTGCGGCGGGTCTGCTGCCGGTGGTGCTGATCGTCCTGATCGTCTCCGGCATCGCGGTGGGCGTGTTCTTCCTGGTGCGGGCCAACCTGAGCTCGACCAAGGAGCGGCGCTACCGCCTGGACAGGTTCGCGCGCGCGAACGCGATGTCGTACCTCCCGAACCTCGCCGAGCCGCGACTGCCGGGAATGATCTTCAACCGCGGCAGCTCACGCGCCGCCAGCGACCTCGTCCGCGGCGAGCAGCCGCGCTTCGTGGAGTTCGCGAACTACCAGTACACGACCGGGTCCGGCAAGGAGCAGACGACGCACCGGTGGGGCTACGTGGCGATCCACCTCGGCACGCCCCTGCCGCACATCGTCCTCGACGCCGTCGGCAACAACTCGGTGTTCGGCTCGAACCTGCCCGCGCAGTTCGCCAAGGCGCAGCGGCTGAGTCTCGAGGGCGACTTCGACCGGTACTTCACGCTCTACTGCCCCGAGGGCTACGAGCGCGACGCGCTGTACCTGTTCACGCCCGACATCATGTCGCGGTTCATCGACAACGTCGCACAGCTCGACGTCGAGATCGTCGACGACTGGATGTTCCTCTACACCGGACGCCCGGTCTCGACCACGGATGCCGGCACGTGGGCATGGCTGTTCTCCGCGGTGTCCGCACTGATGGACAAGCTCGCGCAGTGGCAGCGCTGGCGTGACGAGCGACTCGCCGCCGAGCATGCGCGCGCCGTCGCGCAGGCGCAGGCCCGGTCCGCCCTGGCCGCGTCGAGCGGCGCTCCCCTGACCGCACCGCTGCCGTTCCACACCACGATGACCGCCGCCCCGCCGCCCGCGGCCGACTGGCTCGGGCCGAAGGGCGTCGCGCAGCCGGGTCGACGACTCCGCGGAGGCTTCCCGTGGGTCGCGGTCGTGGGCATCCTGGCGGTCGTGGGTCTCGCGCTGGCGCCGATCCTGTTCGGTGTGATCGGCGTCCTGCTCCACAGCTGATCGAGACCAGCGCCGACGCAAGGAAGAGTCAGGGCCCGGATGTGTCCTCCCCCGAGTCATCCGGACCCCGGCGATCAATCGGGATCTGATCGCACAGCCTGACGCCGGTGCCCCCCAGCACCGTCCGCCTGGCGACGTCTTCACCTGAAGAGACGCGGGCAGGCCGGATCGGTTACGCGAGTTCTGGAAGTTTTTTTCCGAGCACGGGCCGTCACCGGTCTGAGCGGCTGGATCGCGCGCGCGGGCGCGTCAGGAGAGGGGCCGAAGGATTCGGTCGAGGAAGCGCCGGGTGCGCTCGTTCTTCGGCGCGCGGAAGATCTGCTCGGCCGACCCGCGCTCGGCCACGACGCCGCCGTCGAGGAACAGCACCTCGTCGGCGACCTCGCGCGCGAACTGCAGCTCGTGCGTCACGACCACCATGGTCCAGCCCTCGTCGGCGAGCTCCTTCATGACGAGCAGCACCTCGCCGACGAGCTCGGGGTCGAGCGCCGACGTCGGCTCGTCGAACAGCAGCAGATCGGGACGCAGCGCGAGGGCGCGCACGATCCCGACGCGCTGCTGCTGACCGCCGGACAGCTCGTGCGGGTACGCGTCGCGCTTGGCAGCCAGCCCGACGCGGTCGAGCAGCTCCTCGGCACGCGCGATCGCCTCCGCTCGCGGCTCGCGCTGCACGGTCACGGGTCCCTCGATGACGTTCTGGATCACCGTGCGGTGCGGGAAGAGATTGTGGTGCTGGAACACCATCGCCGAGCGGTCGCGGACGGCGAACCGCTCCTGCTTCGTGACTCCGCGCGCGAAGTCGACCCGCGGTCCGCCGTCGAACACGAGCGTGCCGGCGTCCGGCGTCTCCAGTCCGTTCAGCGACCGCAGCACCGTGGTCTTGCCCGAACCGCTCGGCCCGATCAGGGCGACGACCTCGCCGCGGCGCACCTCGAGGTCGATGCCTCTGAGCACCTCGTGGTCTCCGAAGCTCTTGCGCACGTCGATCGCGCGCAGCAGCGGTGTCTCGATGACCGCGTCGGACGGCGTGACGTCGGCGGGACGGCGGCCGACCGGTGCATCCTCAGTGGGCGACATAGCGGTCGAGCCTCCTCTCCACGCGATCCTGCGCCGCGGCGAGCACCGTGCAGAACAGCCAGTAGATGAACGCCGCCAGGATGTAGACGGTCATGAACTCACTCGAGAAGGCGGCGATGCGCTGCGCCTCCTTGAACATCTCCGTGACGAGGATCGTCGACGCGAGCGACGTGTCCTTCACCAGCGAGATGAAGGTGTTCGACAGGGGCGGCACGCTCACGCGCGCCGCCTGCGGCAGGATGATCCGGCGCAGCGTCACGGCGTTCGACATGCCGATCGTGTAGCCGGCCTCCCACTGCCCGCGGGGGACGGACAGGATCGCGGCGCGGATGATCTCGGCCGCGTAGCCTCCGACGTTCATCGACAGCGCGATGATCGCGGACGGCCAGGGCGGCAGCGTGATCCCGAGCGACGGCAGTCCGTAGAAGATCACGAAGAGCTGCACGAGCAGCGGCGTGCCGCGGATCGCCGAGACGTAGGCACGGCCGATCCACGACAGCACGCGGTTGGGCGACAGCCGCAGCAGCGCGATGCCCAGCGCGATCACCAGGCCCAGCGCGAACGACGCGAGGGTCAGCGGGATCGTGCCCGTCAGGCCGCCGAGCAGCAGCGGCCAGAAGGCTTCGCCGACGAGCTGCCAGTCCATCCGGCTCCCCCTTCCCGCGCACGCCCGCGGCCGCGCATGTCCCAGTCTGTGCCGGAATGCGGATCAGCGTGTCGCACTTGACGCCGCTGTCGCGCCCGGGATACCGGCGAGAAGTGGGACGCGCGTCCTGCGGCGTGTTACTTGCTGACGTCCTCGCCGAAGAACTCCTCGCCCAGTTCGGCGAGCGTGCCGTCCTCCGACAGCTCGGCGAGGGCGCCGTCGATCGCCTCGGCGAGCTCGGCGTTGTCGTTCGTGACGACGAACGCCATCTCGCCCTGCTCGGGCGTCTCGGCCGCGATCTTCAGGCCCGCGTCGGGGTTCTGCGCGACGTAGTCGAGGTACGTGAGCTTGTCGTTGATGGTCGCGTCGACGCGGCCCTGCGCGAGCAGCTCGACCGACTGCGCCCAGCCCTCGACGGGCTCGACCTTGGCGCCCGACTCCTCGGCGAGCGCGTACCAGTTGCTCGAGAGCGACTGGGCCGTGGTCTTGCCGTCGAGGTCGTCGAACGACGCGATGTCGGTGACGTCCTCCGGGACGACGATGACGCCGGGAGAGACCGTGTACGGCGCCGAGAACGTGTACTTCGCCTCGCGCTCGTCGTTGATCGTGACCTGGTTCGCGATGGTCTCGAAGCGGCCGGCGTCGAGCCCGGCGAAGATCGCATCCCACTGCGTCTCCTGGAACTCGATCTCGACGCCGAGCTTCTCGCCGACCGCGCGCGCGACCTCGACGTCGTAGCCCGTGAGCTCACCCGATCCGTCCGCGTGGAAGCTGAAGGGAGGGTAGGTGCCCTCGGTCGCCACGACGAGCGTGCCGTCCGACAGCGCGGCGGGCCCGTCTGCGGTCGCACCGTCCTCGGCGGACTGGCTTGCGCAGCCGGCCAGGGCGAGCAGGGCCGCGGAGGCGACGGTGGCGGTGGCGATGCGGGAGATGCGCATGTGAGGGGATCCTTCGGGAAGCGGATTGCGGGCGAGGGCCCGACCATCAAGCTCAGCACGGGGCCCAAGGGTTGTCGAACCGCCGTGACGCCGTGTTTCTTCCCGCGGGCGACGCGCCGTCCCGCTGAATGGGTGCCCGGTCGGCCGCTCACGGCATAGGCTCTGGCCGTGGCAGACACCCCCGGCATCGTCGCTCGAGGCCTGCGGCGTTCCTTCGGCGACGTGCACGCGGTGTCCGACGCGACGTTCGAGGCGCCGGCCGGCAGGGTCACGGCGCTCGTGGGGCCCAACGGCTCCGGCAAGACCACGCTGCTGCTGATGCTCGCCTCGCTGCTGCGCCCGGACGCGGGGTCCGTGCGGATCGCGGGAGCCGACCCGGTCGAGGGGGCCGCGGACGTGCGGGCGCGCATCGGCTGGATGCCCGACGCGCTCGGCGCGTGGCCGTCCCTCACCGCTCGCGAGACGCTCATCGTCACCGGACGGCTGTACCGCCTGCCGCGCGAGCGCGCGGCGGCGAGGGCAGCGGAGCTGCTCGGGCTCGTGGGTCTCGTCGACCTCGCCGACCGCCCGGCGCGCGTGCTCTCGCGCGGCCAGAAGCAGCGCCTGGGACTGGCGCGGGCGCTCGTGCACGACCCCGCGGTGCTCCTGCTGGACGAGCCCGCGTCCGGGCTGGATCCGCAGGCGCGCATCGAACTGCGCGTGCTGCTGCGGGGACTCGCGGCGGACGGCCGCACGATCCTGGTCTCGAGCCACGTGCTCTCCGAGCTCGAGGAGATCGCGGACGGCGCGGTGTACATGGTCAAGGGCGCGACGGTGGCGGACGACCGGGTCGCGCGGGCCGGGTCTGGCACACGCGACTGGCGCATCCGCTTCCTGCCGGGCCGGGACCCGGCCGCGTCGGGGGAGTTCGTCTCCGCGCTCGTCGGCGCGGGCGTCGACGTCTCGACCGTGCGCCGTGATCGCAGCGACCTGGTCGTGCCGCTCGCCTCCGACGAGACCGCGGCAGCCTGCCTCGCGTCGCTCGTCGCGGCCGGTCTCCCCGTGGTGGAGTTCGCCCCCGTCACGGGGCGGCTCGAGCAGACGTTCCTGGGGCTGGGCACACCGGAGGATCGCGCGTCGTGAGCACCTATCTGAGCGGCCTCGGCACGATCGTCGGCCTCGAGCTGCGCCAGCGCGTGCGCAGCGTCGCCTGGTACGTCCTCCTGGGCGTGTTCGCCGCGCTGCTGCTGATCGTGACCGTGCTCGCGTTCATGGTCTCGGGCAACTGGGACGCGGTGGGCGGCCTCGTGTACTCGATCGTCGTGCTGTTCGTGCTGCTGCTGGCCACGCTCGTGTCGCCTGCCCTGAGCGGCAACGCGATCAACGGCGACCGCGACGCCGCGACACTCGCGCCCGTCCAGGTCACGCTGGCCACGACCGGGCAGATCGTGCTCGGCAAGTTCCTCGCGGCCTGGGTCACCGGGCTGGCGTTCCTCGCGGTCGCCGTGCCCTTCATCCTGATCGCGACGATCGCGGGCGGCAGCGCGCCCGGGGTGATCATGGTGTCGCTGCTCGTGCTGGTCGCCGAGGTGGGCGTGGTCGCCGCGATCGGCGTGGGGCTCTCCGGCGTGCTGGCGCGGCCGCTGTTCTCCGTCGCGGTGACGTACCTGGCGGTCGCGGCCCTGAGCATCGGCACGCTGATCGCGTTCGGCCTGGGTGGCGCGGCGGTGCGCACCGAGGTCGTCATGGAGAACCGATACCTCGTGTACGAGGGCGAGCCACCGTACGAGTGCGGGCAGTGGGAGACCTTCCGGTCGGAGACGCCGCGGTTCGACCTCGTGTGGGGCTTCCTGGCCGCGAACCCCTACGTGATCCTGGCGGATGCGACGCCCACGACGCTGGATCGCAACGGCATGCCCGTCGACCTCTTCGGCCAGATCAAGCTCGGCATCCGCTTCGCGCAGCAGACGCCCGACCCGCACCCGGTGTACGACGAGTGCGAGCAGCCGCAGGGCCAGCAGGCGCCGACGCCCGAGGACATCCTCGCGTCGTCGACCCCGAGCTGGTTCGTCGGGCTCGCCATCCACGTGCTGCTCGCGGCGGGTGCGCTGTGGTGGGCGTGGGCGCGCACGCGCACACCCGCCGGCCGCCTGCCGACCGGCACGCGTATCGCCTGACGCGCCCGCGGTCCGCGCGGGCGGCGATCGCGCTCAGAACAGCACGACGGGCTTGATGACCTCCCCCGACTCGGAGTCGTCGAACGCCGTGTTGATGTCGTCGAACGCGTAGGTCTTCACCAGTCGGTCGAACGGGAAGTGCCCCGCGCGATGCAGCGCGATCAGCTCGGGGATGAACAGCTGCGGGACGGCGTCGCCCTCGACGACCCACGTGATCCGGATCCCGCGCGACAGCGCGGTGGGCAGATCGATCACGCCCTCGCTGCCGGCCGACGCGGCGCCCAGCGCACCCGCGTGGCCAGCGACCCCGAGCGCGTCGATCATCTGGCGGAAGACGCGCGGGTTGCCCGTCGTGTCGAGCGCGGTCTGGACGCCGCCGCCCGTGATCTCGTGGATGCGCGCGACCGCGTCCTCGTCCGCGCCGTTGACGACGTGCGTCGCTCCCAGCTCGGTGGCGAGCTCGAGCCGGGCGTCGTTGATGTCGACCGCGATGATCGTGCCGGCGCGGCTGGCGACCGCGCCCAGCAGCGCGGACAGGCCGACGGCCCCCGCCCCGAACACGACGAAGCTGCCGCCGGGCGCCAGCCGCAGCACGTTGAGCACCGCGCCCGCTCCGGTCTGGACGCCGCAGCCGAGCGGGCCGGCGAGCTCGAGCGGGAAGTCCTCGGGGATCTTCACGACGCTGCGCACGGATGCGTTGACGACCTCGGCGAACGAGGACTGTCCGAAGAAGTGGGAGCGCACGGGCGATCCGTCGGCGGTCGTGAACGCGCTGGACCCGTCGGGGCGCCCGCCCGCGAAGTTGTGGATGTAGATGTTCTCGCAGTAGGCCGGATGGCCCGACAGGCAGGAGCGGCACGTGCCGCAGCTGTTGACGCTCAGCACCACGTGGTCGCCGGGGCTGAGATGGGTCACGGCGGCGCCCACCTTCTCGACGACGCCGGCGCCCTCGTGCCCCAGCACCATGGGCAGCCCGCTGGTGGGGATCCACCCGTCGCGCACGACCGCGTCGGTGTGGCACACGCCCGTCGCGACCATGCGCACCTGCACCTCATCGGCCCGGGGCTCGTCGAGGGCGAGCTCCTGGATCCGCAGCGGCGCGTGCAGCTCCTCGACGACGGCAGCCTTGACGTTCATCCGAAACCTCCTTGTGACGGGCGCCGCGCTCGCGGCGTCGCGACTCTACGCCGCGGCCGCGGGGGCGGGCGAGCGTCGCTTCCGCTGAAAGGGAGGCGCGGGGCTACGCGGGCGGGCCGTCGGCCGCGCGCGCCTCGTCGCGGCGGCGGATGAGCTCGCGGCGCGTGCGGGAGGTGAGCAGCGACGGATCGCCGAGAGCCGGAAGCGCGGGCCACGCATCGGGGTCCGCGACGCCGAGCGCCGCGAGGTACGCGCCCGCCCGACCGGCGGGACTGCCGCCGCGCAGCCCCAGGGAGGCCATGAGCGCGGCGGGCTGTGCGGGACCGGCCGGCTCGAACGCATCGTTCGCCGTGCCCGCGATCCACGCGATCGCGGCGGCGGCCAGCTCGGGCTTGCCCTAAGCGAAAAGGCGGGCATCGGCCTCCGCGAGCAGATCGGCGATGCGGGCGGCCGAGACGGCCAGCTCGGGATCGCCGAACACCTCCGCGCACGCCCGCTCCGCGAGACCGCGCACGGTCTCGAGGCCGGCGAGGGCGCCAGCATCCAGGCCGCGGTGGTCCGGAACGACGCGCGTGATCGGGATCGCGTCGAGCGCGTCCAGGTGCCGGCGACCGCCGACCCGCACGGCGAGCGACGCGAGCTCGTCCCCGCGCCGGGCGGGGTCGTCGTCGCCGGACTCGAGCAGGTGCCGCAGGGAGTCCTCGAGCTCGTCGACCGCCTCGAGCGACGCGCGCGTGAACCGCTCCGCCACGCCCGTGCGGGAGTGCCCCTCCTCGATCACGGCGCGCAGCGCGTCCACCATGCCGTCGGGATCGGACTGCGCCGCCTCCTCGAACGGCAGCAGGTCGAGCAGCAGCGTCTCGACGAACGTGTCGCTCCACAGCCTCGGGTCGCCCGCGCCGCTGTGCTCGCGGTTGAGGGCGACGAGCGTGCGCGCGTGCTGCTCGGATCCGGTGAGCCGCTGCGCCACCGCGGCCACCAGCTCGTCGTCCAGGGCGGGATCCGCGTCGGCCCGTGGGAAGCCCTCGCCGCCCTCCGGCAGCGCCCGCAGGATCCAGGCCAGCAGCGGGCGGCACGACGGCCACGTCGCCGTGACGAGCGGAGGATCGAGCGCCAGGTCGTCCGCGATCGCGCGCTCGATGCGCGCGCGGGCGTCGGCCGGCGCGATCTCGGCACGCGGGAACTCGTCCGCGTCGACCCCGCGGGCGCCGGCGGCGAGCGCGGTCTCCAGCGTCTCGGGCGCGAGGAAGGCGTCTGCGATCAGGCCGCCCGCGTCCCGGTCGATGAACACCGTCGCGGTGGCGGGCGTGCCGTCCGCGAGCGTCGCGCCGATCAGGATCGTCGCGTCCGCGCCGAGCACGTGGTCGAACGCCGCGGTCCCCGTGATCCGCGGCGCGCCGACCTGTGCGATCCAGTCCGGCAGCCGCCACCGGCCGCCGGCCTCGGCCCGGATGCGCGCCGCGAGCGCGGTGTCGGCCGAGCCGGACCCGTCGAGCAGCGTCGCCATCGCGAGCAGCAGCGCGTCGGACTGCCGCACGGCGTCGGCGAGCGTGCGGTCGACCATGTCGCCGAGCGTGGGCATGCCGCTCACGGGGCGGCCTTCCGGATCGAGCGGTCGCCGCAGCATCTCGAGCACGATCGACGCGTACGCCAGCAGGTCGAACGCGTCTCCCCGCAGCGCCTCGTCGACGTTGCGGATGAGGTCGAGGTCGCGTCTGGCCACTGCTCGAGCGTATCCGCGCGGGACGCGTGCGGCCGACCGATATGGCGCGCGGATAGACTGGATCCCCGTCCGGCCCGCCGCCCGTCGAGGAGCCTCCCGCGTGACCACCCCCACGATCGATACCGTCGCCAACGCGGCCGCCACGCCTGAGCGCGAGCAGCCCTTCGAGGCGCTGGGTCTGAAGCCCGACGAGTACGCGAAGATCCGCGAGATCCTCGGCCGCCGCCCCACCTCGGGCGAGCTGGCGATGTACTCCGTGATGTGGTCCGAGCACTGCTCCTACAAGTCGAGCAAGATCTACCTGCGCCGCTTCGGGCAGAAGGTCTCGGACGAGATGAAGAAGCGCCTGATGGTCGGCATGGGCCAGAACGCCGGCGTCGTCGACGTGGGCGAGGGCTGGGCCGTGACGTTCAAGGTGGAGTCGCACAACCATCCCTCCTACATCGAGCCGTTCCAGGGCGCCGCGACCGGCGTCGGCGGCATCGTGCGCGACATCATCTCGATGGGCGCCCGTCCCGTCGCCGTCATGGATCAGCTGCGCTTCGGCGCGATCGACCACCCCGACACCGCTCGCGTCGTGCACGGCGTCGTGAGCGGCATCTCGTCGTACGGCAACTGCCTCGGCCTGCCCAACATCGGCGGCGAGACCGTGTTCGACGGCGTCTACCAGGCCAACCCGCTCGTCAACGCGCTCGCGGTGGGCGTCATGCGGCACGAGGACATCCGCCTCGCCAACGCCACCGGCGCGGGCAACAAGGTCGTGCTGTTCGGCGCCCGCACGGGCGGCGACGGCATCGGCGGCGCGTCGATCCTCGCCTCCGACACGTTCGCCGACGGCGGCCCGACCAAGCGCCCCGCGGTGCAGGTGGGCGACCCGTTCGCCGAGAAGGTGCTCATCGAGTGCTGCCTCGAGCTGTACGCGGGCGACCTCGTGGAGGCGATCCAGGACCTCGGCGCCGCGGGCATCTCGTGCGCCACGAGCGAGCTCGCCGCCAACGGCGGATCGGGCATGAACGTCGAGCTCACGAACGTGCTGCTGCGCGATCCCTCGCTCACCGCCGAGGAGATCCTGATGAGCGAGTCTCAGGAGCGCATGATGGCGATCGTCGCGCCCGAGAAGCTCGACGCGTTCCTCGAGGTCGTCGAGAAGTGGGACGTCGAGACCAGCGTGCTCGGCGAGGTCACGGGCGACGGCCGCCTCGTCATCACGTGGGACGGCGAGACCATCGTCGACGTCGACCCCACGACCGTCGCAGTCGACGGCCCGGTCTACGAGCGTCCCGTCGCCTACCCCGCCTGGCTCGACGCGCTGCAGGCAGACTCGGCCGCGGTCCTCGCTCGGCCCACGGAGGGCGCCGAGATCCTGGATCAGCTGAAGAGGCTGACGGCGTCGCCCAACCTGGCCGACGCGAGCTGGATCACGAACCAGTACGACTACTACGTGCTCGGAAACACGGCGCTCGCCTTCCCCGACGACGCGGGCATGATCCGCGTCGACGAGGAGACGGGCCTTGGCGTCTCGATCGCGACGGATGCGAACGGCCGCTACTGCCAGCTCGACCCCTACGCGGGCGCGCAGCTGGCCCTCGCGGAGGCGTACCGCAACGTCGCCGTCACGGGCGCTTCGCCTGTCGCCGTGACCGACTGCCTGAACTTCGGCTCTCCCGAGAACCCCGAGGTCATGTGGCAGTTCTCGCAGGCCGTCGACGGCCTGTCCGACGCGTGCCTCGAGCTGGGCGTCCCCGTCACGGGCGGCAACGTGTCGTTCTACAACCAGACCGGCGACGTCCCGATCCACCCGACCCCGGTCGTCGGCGTGCTGGGCATCATCGACGACGTCGCACGCCGCATCCCGAGCGGATGGCAGGACGCCGGCGAGAACATCTACCTGCTCGGCACGACCGGCCTCGAGCTGGACGGATCGGCGTGGGCCGGCACGATCCACGGTCACCTCGGCGGGCGCCCGCCCAAGGTCGACCTCGCGGGCGAGCGCCGGCTGGCGGGCCTGATCCAGGCCGCGAAGGACGAGATGCTCGTCTCAAGCGCGCACGACCTGTCGGAGGGCGGCCTCGCCCAGGCGCTCGTCGACGCGGTGCTGCGCTTCGGCGTCGGCGCCCGCGTGTGGCTGCGCGAGCTCATGGAGACCTCCGGCATCGACGCCGCCACGGCGCTGTTCTCCGAGTCGACCGGCCGCGTGATCGTCACGGTCCCTCGCGAGGAGGACGTGAAGTTCCGCGGGCTGTGCGAGGGCCGCGGCTACCCCGTGCTGCGCATCGGCGTGACCGACGCCGGTTCCGACGCGGAGGGCCCGGCTCTCGAGGTGACCGACCTGTTCACCGTGCCGGTGGCCGAGCTTCGCGCGCTGTCGACGGGCACGCTTCCCGCCGCCTTCGGCCCGACGGTCGCGGAGCCGGTGGCGTCATGACCGACCCGATGCGGATCAACCACTCCGAGCTGGAGGCCGACGGTGAGGCCGCGGACGTCTGGTCGGAGCGCCGCAATCGACGCATCCGCGTCGTCGCGTGGGTGGTGATCGGCGCGCTGCTCGTCACGGGCGGCGGCGCGACCGTGTTCGCCCTGCTGCTGGGCTGAGCCGGTGTTCGGACGTCGCGTCGAGTCCCCGCTGCCCGGCGCGCCGTGGTCGGGCGGGGGAACCACCGCGGAGATCGTGCCCGTCGCCCTGCCGGGTCTGCTCGGGCGCAGGACGGTGCCGTGCGTCCGCTTCGCGGACGGCGCGACGTTCCGCCTCGACGACCTGCGGGACGCGGCCGCGGGACGCGCGACGATCCTGGAGACCGTCACGGGTGATCCGCTCGCCTTCCTGTTCCGCGCCGACGCCCCTGCCGCAGACTCCGTCATCGCGCCGCTCGCCGCCGGCGCGGATCCCGCGTCGTGGATCCTCGCGCACGCGACCGGTTACGACGGCGCCGTCTCGCTCGGCTCCGTGCTCTCCGCGGCCGACGTCGTCAGCCTCGGAGCCTGGGCGTCGGGGCGCTGACGTCCACCACGCCCTGCACCTAGAGTCTGAACGTGGACGAGATCCTGAGGTTCGTCGGCGGTTACTGGTGGATCGTGTTTCCGCTCATGGGCGTCGCCAGCGGCGTGGGCGGCTGGTGGTCGAAGTACACGAAGGACCGCCACAAGCGCCGGCTCGAGCTGATCCGCGCCAAGGCCGAGGCGAAAGCTCTCGCGGCGCAGGCGCTGCCCGCGGGCGTGGCGGAGTCGGATGCCCGCACGCGCGCCGATCGGCTGACGCGACTGATGGACGCGCACGACGACGTGACCCGGCGCTGGCTCGACTACGAGCTGGACGTCGCCAAGCTCATCGCCTTCCCGACGATGAGCGACGGCCGCGAGCCGCTGACGGCGGCGTTCCTGCGCGCCAAGAAGGTCGCCGACGAGCTGCGACCGCCGTCGGCCCAGGCACGGCTCGACGCCGACGCCCTCGCCGAGTACCGCGACGCCGTGCACGACTACGAGGTCGCGTTCGACGTGGCCGAGCAGGATGCGCGCCGCGTGCGGGACAGCGGGTTCACGGAGGCCGAGCGCAAGCGGCTGCATCGCGCGCAGCAGCTGCTTCAGGTCGCGGTCGACACCTCGGCGACGCCGGCCGAGCGGCAGGTGGCCTACAAGCGCGTGCGGGAGGAGCTCGACGGCCTGATCGCGGTCTCGGAGGAGGCGATCGAGGTGCTCGAGAAGAAGGTCGCGCCGCCGATCGAGCAGCGCCGCCCGCCCGAGCCCGCCTGACGTCCCGCCGTCGCGGCTTGGCGGCCGCCCGCCCGGCCGGCCGGAGGCGGGCGCGCACCCGTTCACCGAACCGGCATCCGGCCTCGCGCGGGGTGGATGATCCGGCGGGGTTTCGCGAGCAGGCACGCCCGCTTCGGATGCCCGACGCGCCAATTGTCGGCAGTCCGCAGTAGCGTCATCCGTGATGTCCCAGGCAGCGTCTCGCCTCCCCCCCGCGCCCTCCCTCACCGACGATCCGGCGGGTGCGCCTCCGGGCGTGCCCGAGACGCCGCGGTGGCGGCGGCTCGACTGGCGGCGCCTGCGCGGCATCGCGTCGTTCCTCGCGCTCATGCTGCTCCTGGCGGGGGCGATCGGGCAGGCCGCCGGCGCCGTCGTCGCCGGGTGGCTCGCCGCGAATGCCACGACCAGCGCGCTGCTCCTCTTCGCCCTGTGCGTCGTCGGCGGCGCGGTGCTCGACAGCGTCGGCCAGGTGCTGTGGGCCGGGGTCGTCGACCGCGCCGAGGGGCGCCTGCGCGCCGACCTGCTGACCGCCGCGATGAGCCAGCCGCTGTCCGTGCTGTCCGAGCAGGCGGTGGGCGAGGTGATGGACCGCGTCGACGACGACACGCGCGCGGTCGGCTCGCTCGTCCGGCGCCAGCTGTGGGGCGCGGGACGCACGGTCGCGGGCGTCGTGCCGCTGTGGATCGTCGCCAGCGTCGCGTGGTGGCCCGCGTGGATCGTCTTCCCCGTGCTGGGCGTGCTCGTGGCCCTCGCGGCGCGGCCGCTGCTGCGCGAGATCGCACGCCGCAAGGTCGTCGAGGAGGAGGCGTGGACGGATCACGCCGCCGCGTTCGAGGAGGCGGTCGCGGCGCGCAACGATCTGCGCACGAGCCTGGGCCAGGCGTTCGCGGTGCGGCGCCTCGCGCAGATCTCCGCGGTCGTGCACGCCCGCCTGCGCGAGCTCACGGGCCTCGAGATGCGCCTGATCTACCGCGC
>NZ_JAPSJA010000218.1 GCF_031178525.1 Microbacterium sp. | reverse complement strand
TGCCGACGCTGCCTGGCACCGGCATCGCGACGAGCTCGTCCGACGCCGCGAAGAAGGAGGAGCCGGCGCGTGAGCCCGTCGCGGTCGCTGCGCAGGCGCCCGTGCTGCCCGACGCGGGCTTCGACTCCGCCTTCGGCGACGACGACCTCGACATCCCCGACTTCCTCAAGTAAGTGGTGGCCGAGGCCGCCCGCCGACAGGACGAATCGGGGATGCCGGATCTCGCGCAGCGCCTCGCCGAGGTGGACGCCCGCATCGGCGACGCCGCTCGCGCCGCCGGCCGGGATGCGGGAGAGCTGACCCGGATCGTGGTGACGAAGTTCCATGCAGCCGCGCTCGTCCGCGAGCTGCACGCGCTCGGCGTGCGCGATGTGGGAGAGAACCGCCAGCAGGAGCTGAGCGCGAAGTCCACGGAGACGGTCGACCTGGCTGACCTCACGTGGCACTTCATCGGTCAGGCGCAGACCAACAAGGCCAGGGCCATCCGGCGCGCGGCACACGTCGTGCACTCGGTCGATCGCGCGCGTCTCGCAGACGCGCTCGATGCGGCCGCCGAGCCCGGCGATCCGGTGCTCGACGTGCTCGTGCAGGTCAACCTCACGGACGACCCGGGGCGCGGGGGAGTCGCGCCCGACGGCATCGACGCGCTCGCCGAGCACATCGCGGCATCCGACACGCTGCGGCTGCGCGGCGTCATGGCGGTCGCGCCGCTCGATGAGGAGCCCGCCCCCGCCTTCCAGCGCCTTGCCGACTACGCCGCACGTGTGCGGGCCGTCATCCCGGACGCGACCTGGATCTCGGCCGGGATGACAGCCGACTTCGCCGAGGCGATCGCATGCGGTGCGACACACCTTCGCATCGGATCTGCAATCACGGGGGAGCGCCCGCCCCGGGCGTAGCCTCAGAACAGACGAGCACACTACGGAGGACGCCATGGCGAACCCGCTCAAGAAGACGATGGTCTACCTCGGCCTTGCCGACGAGGAGGAGTACGACGATGCGCAGGAGCAGCCCCAGCGCGCGCATCGCGAGCGCGATGAGCCGCAGCATGACGACGTCAAGCCCGCGCCCGTCACGCCGCTGCGCCGCCCGGCCGTCGTCCGTCAGCCTGCGGCGGCTGCCGTGAACGAGATCGTCACCGTGCACCCCAAGCAGTACCGCGACGCGCAGATGATCGCCGAGCATTTCCGCGACGGCATCCCGGTCATCATCAACCTCTCGCAGATGAGCGACGCCGACGCGCGCCGCCTGATCGACTTCGCGAGCGGTCTGTCGCTCGGTCTGTACGGTCGCATCGAGCGCGTGACGAGCAAGGTCTTCCTGCTCTCGCCTGAGAACATCGCCGTGTCGGGTGACGGGGGAATCGCGCACGCGGACCCCGAGGCTGCGCCCTTCGCGCAGGCCTGACGCGCGTCGCTCGTCTCGTCGTGGGACCCATCGGGCTGATCGCCTCGATCCTCAACGTCGTCGTCCTGCTCTACATCATCGTGCTGTTCGCGAGGCTGGTGCTCGAGTACATTCCCCTCTTCAACCGCGAATGGCGGCCCAAGGGTCCGATGCTCGTCGCCGCCGAGGTGACGTACACCCTCACGGATCCGCCGATCCGGTTCTTCCGGCGGTTCATCCCGCCGCTGCGGATGGGCGGCATCGCGATCGACTTCGCGTTCGCGCTGACGATGCTGCTGTGCTTCGTGCTGCTGAACGTCACGCGCGCACTCACGACCTTGTGACCCCGTCATCCGGATCGCCCCCTCTCGCGGCGCCGGAACCGACGGTTATGCTTGCAGACGGAGAAGTGCCCAGGGCCCAGCCCACGGCCACAGACACCCCAGGGAAGAGGAGCCACTCATGGCATTGACGCCGGATGACGTCGTCACCAAGCAGTTCCAGCACGTCCGGTTCAAGGAGGGCTTCGACCCGGACGAGGTCGACGACTTCCTGGACGAGATCGTCGTCGAGTGGCGCAAGACGATCGAGGAGAACAACGAGCTGAAGGCCAAGCTCGCCAAGTACGAGTCGGGCGAGCTCGCTCCCGCCGAGGCCGCCGCTCCCGCTCCCGTCGCCGAGGCGCCTGCCCCCGAGCCCACCCCCGCTCCGGAGCCCACGCCCGCTCCTGCCGCTCCCGCCGCGGACGTGTCGAGCACCGCGACGAGCGCCGCGAGCATCATCGAGCGCGCCCAGCGTCTGCACGACGAGCACGTCGCCGAGGGTCGTCAGATGGCCGAGCAGCTCGTCGACGAGGCGAGGTCCGAGGCCGACCGCATCCGCTCGGAGGCCGAGCAGAAGCAGCGTGAGCTGAACGAGAAGTACGAGCGCGAGCGCACCACGCTCGAGGGCCGCATCACCGAGCTGCGCCAGTTCGAGCGGGACTACCGCGCCCAGATGCGCGCCTACTTCGAGTCGAAGCTGGCGGACCTCGACACCGCCGGCACGAGCTCGGGCGACACGCCGGTCTCGGCGATCGGCCTCTGAGTCGGTCTTGACCGTCCGCGCTCCTCTGCGCACTGCGGCGGCCAGCACCACGATCGCGATCCTCGCGGTCCTGGTGCTGGCCGCCGATCAGTTCGCGAAGCATCTCGCCCTGACGTCCCTCGAGTTCCAGACGCCGGTTCCGGTGCTCGGCGAGGCGCTCCAGTGGTACCTCGTGCTCAACCCCGGTGCCGCGTTCTCGATCGGAGAAGGCGTCACCTGGATCTTCACGATCGCCCTGGCGGTCGTGGCCGGCGTCATCGTCTGGATGGCGTTCGCGCGCGTCCGCTCCCGCATCTGGGCCGTCGTGCTCGGGCTGCTGCTGGGCGGTGTCCTGGGCAACCTGACCGACCGGCTGCTCCGGGAGCCAGGGTTCGCCGTCGGCCACGTCGTCGACTTCATCTCGACGCCGTGGATGATGCCCGCCATCTACAACGTCGCCGACGTGTTCATCGTCTCCAGCATGATCACGGTCGCCGCCCTGACGCTGTTCGGCGTGGCGCTGGACGGGACCGGGCGGAGGCCGGCCGGCGAGGCCGCCGCGGAGGCGGTCGCCGACACCGACGCCGCGCGGGAGGGCTGATGCAGTCCCGACGCCTTCCCGTTCCCGACGGGCTCGACGGCTCGCGCGTCGACGCCGCTCTGGCGAAGATGCTGGGCTTCTCTCGCACGTTCGCCGCCGAGGTCGCCGAGGCCGGCGGCGTGCAGCTCGACGGCGCGACGGTGGGCAAGTCCGACCGCGTGCACGCCGGGGCGTGGCTGGACGTCGAATGGCGTGCCAAAGAGGAGCCGCGCGTCATCCCGATCGAGGTGCCCGATCTCGGCATCGCGTACCAGGACGATCACATCGTCGTCGTCGACAAGCCCTCGGGCGTCGCCGCGCATCCGTCCGTGGGATGGGAGGGGCCCACCGTGCTGGGCGCCCTCGAGGCCGCGGGCGTGCGCGTCGCGACGAGCGGCGCCGCCGAGCGGCAGGGCGTCGTGCACCGGCTCGACGTCGGCACGAGCGGACTCATGGTCGTCGCGAAGACCGAGCAGGCCTACACCGTCCTGAAGCGCGCCTTCAAGGAGCGCACGGTCGACAAGATCTACCACGCGGTCGTGCAGGGGCACCCGGATCCCCTCGCCGGCACGATCGACGCCCCGATCGGACGCCATCCGAGCCACTCCTGGAAATTCGCGGTCACGCCCGACGGCAAGGATTCGATCACCCACTACGAGACGATCGAGGCGTTCCCGGGGGCGTCGCTGCTGGAGATCCATCTCGAGACGGGCCGCACGCACCAGATCCGTGTGCACATGGCGGCGCACCGCCATCCGTGCGTCGGCGATCCGCTCTACGGTGCCGATCCCACGCTGTCCGCACGCCTCGGCCTCACACGCCAGTGGCTGCACGCCCACGAGCTGTCATTCGCGCACCCGGCGACGGGGGATTGGGTGACCTTCACGTCCGACTATCCGGCGGACCTGGCGCA
>NZ_JAPSJA010000217.1 GCF_031178525.1 Microbacterium sp. | reverse complement strand
TGCACATCGGCGCCGTGAACTTCCGCGACGCGCTCCTGATCGACGGCGGAGCCGGATGGATGAATCCGGACGAGGTCCGCACGCTCACCGACGCCGTGTACGCGACGTGCGATCCGCTCGACGGCGCCGCGGACGGCATCGTGAGCGACGTGGCGGGCTGCGACGCGGTGTTCCACGCCGAGACGGTGCGCTGCCCCGGCGGCGCCGACACGGGCGATGACTGCCTGTCCGACAGCCAGCTCGCAGCGGTCGAGAAGATGAGCACCGACTACGACCTCGGGATCGACATCGAGGGGAACAGCATCTTCGCCAAGAGCGCGCTGCTGCAGGGCGCCCTGTATCAGGGCTTCGCGGGATTCGGCAGCGGCCCGTACGCGCAGGGGCTGCAGTTCTCGGTGCTCGACGCGACCTCCCGCTACGGCGTCGCGGGCGGGCATCCGGCGCACGACACGTACACGTTCGACCCGGCGGACCACGTCGAGCGGATCCAGGAGCTGGGCGAGATCATGGACGTCACGGATGTCTCGCTGCAGCGCTTCGCGGCCTACGGTGGCAAGGTGATCCTGACGCACGGCACGATCGACGACTTCATCACGCCGCACAACACCGTTCAGTACTACGAGCGGCTTCAGGACCGGTACGGCAAGCGCCTCGACCGCTTCCTGAAGTTCTACATGATTCCCGGATGGGGACACGGTCAGGGCGTCTTCGCCGCCCAGTACGACGGCCTGTCCGCGATCGTCGACTGGGTCGAGAAGCGGGACGCGCCCGAGCAGCTCGTGGCGCGCGACGGGAACGTCGGGGCCGACCGCACACGCCCGATGTGCGAGTACCCGGCGTGGCCTCAGTTCACGGGCAGCGGATCGGTGAACGAGGCATCGTCCTTCGCGTGCGTGAGGGGCTGATCCGGCGCCGAGCGGGATAACGGGGCTGCCACGATCCCGCCCTCGATATGAGATCGCGACCGGATTTCCGTAGCGTGGGAGGAACCCGACCCCATACGTAACGCACGTTTCGATCGATAAGCGAGATGAAAATGGCCGATCAGCCGCGCCCTGGCGCCGGATCTCCGCCCGAGCGGAAGCCTGTCACCGACCTGGTGAGGGAGGTGACACACCCCGCCCTGATTCCCGGAATCGGCGTCGAGGACACCAACCGGACCTTCTCCACGAACTGGCCCGTGTTCGGCATCGCGGGCGCCCTCGTGCTCGGCGTGGTGATCTGGGGATTCGCAGCCCCGCAGAGCATCAGCGATGCCGGATCGTCCTCGCTCGCGTGGGTCATGGAGAACTTCGGATGGCTGTTCTCGCTCCTCGCGATCGCGACCGTCGTCTTCATGATGGTCGTCGGGTACGGACGGAGCGGCGGCATCCGGCTGGGAGCCGATGACGAGGCGCCCGAGTTCTCCACGGTCTCGTGGATCGCGATGCTGTTCTCGGCCGGCATGGGCATCGGCCTGCTGTTCTGGGGGCCGGCCGAGCCGCTGACCTACTTCCTCGCCGTGCCGCCCGGCTTCGAAGCCGAGGCCGGGTCGCGCGACGCCATGCACCTCGCGCTCGCGCAGTCGTTCCTGCACTGGGGTCCGATGGCCTGGGCTTTCTACGCCCTGGTGGGCGGCGCGATCGCCTACGCCGCGTATCGCCGCGGTCGCGCGCCTCTGATCTCGGCGATCTTCACGCCCATCTTCAAGGAGCGCACGGAAGGCTGGGCCGGCGCGATCATCGACGTGTTCGCGATCATCGTGACGCTGTTCGGCACGGCCGTCACGCTCGGCATGGGAGCGCTGCAGATCGCGCGCGGCGCCGAGTTCGTCACGGGCATCGGTCCGCTGGGCAACGGCGCGATCATCGCGATCGTGACGGTCCTGACCGCGGCCTTCGTGATCTCTGCCGTGTCGGGTATCAAGCGGGGCATCCGCATCCTGTCGAACATCAACATGGTGATCGCGGTGGTGATCGGCGTGCTGCTGTTCACGCTCGGCCCGGCGCTGCTGCTGCTGAACATGGTGCCCGCGTCGGTGTCAGCGTTCTTCGCGGAGCTGTGGACGATGCTCATGCGCAATCCCGCGCAGGGCGAGGACGCCGCGTCCTTCGTCAACGGCTGGACGAACTACTACTGGGCGTGGTGGATCTCGTGGACGCCGTTCGTCGGCATGTTCGTCGCGAAGATCTCGCGCGGCCGCACGCTGCGCGAGTTCATCACGGTCGTGATCGTGGTCCCCGCCGTCGTGTGCATCATCTGGTTCGGCGTGATGGGCGGATCGGCCATGTACTTCGACGAACTCACGGGCACGATCGGCCAGGCGATGGCCGACGGCGGCACGGAGGCCGTGCTGTTCGCGGTGCTCGATCAGCTGCCGATCGGCATGGTGCTGTCGGTGCTGGCGATGATCTCGATCGTGCTGTTCTTCGTGACGTCGGCCGACTCCGCCGCGATCGTGATGGGGTCGATGAGCCAGCGGGGCAAGCCCGAGCCGTCGACCTGGGTCACGATCACGTGGGGCGTGCTGCTCGGCGCCGCCGCGCTCGCGCTGCTGCTGGCCGGTGGGGAGAGCGCGCTCTCGGGCCTGCAGTCGATCATGGTCGTCACGGCGCTGCCGTTCGCGGTGATCGTCATCGGCATCATGATCGCGTGGGCACGCGAGCTCGCGACGGATCCGTACCTCATGCGGCGTCGCTTCGCGCGCGCGGCCATCGCGCAGGGAGTGCGGCTGGGCATCGAGGAGCACGGCGACGACTTCGTGTTCGGGGCGACCGAGGTCGCGCCGGATCAGGGCGCCGGCGCCGCGATCGACACCGAGGACCCCTCACTCGTCGAGTGGTACACGACCGCGACCGAGCAGATCGATGTGCTCACCGCGGACGACGTGAACCGCACGCTCGAGCCGGGGCACATCCAGCCGAAGGGCGCGGACCACCCCGAGCACACCGCTTCGGGTGAGGCGTCGCTCGTCGTCGGCGAGGACCGCAAGAAGCCCGAGCGCACCTGAGCCGTCGTCGATTTGCCTCAGATGGTCGCTTTCTCGTCCGAGAAGGCGACCATTTGGGGCAAGTGGCTCACGGCGTGAGTCTGCCGATCAGCTCTCGATAGCGCGCGACCGTGCGGTCGACGACCTCGGCGGGCAGCTCGGGCGGCGTGCCCTGCTTGTCCCAGTTCGCCGCGAGCCAGTCGCGGACGATCTGCTTGTCGAAGCTCGCCATCCGCTCCTTCGGAGTGGTGCCGGTGCGCCAGGCCTCGGCGTCCCAGTAGCGCGACGAGTCGCTCGTGAGCACCTCGTCGGCGAGGCGCAGGATGCCGTCCGCGTCGGTGCCGAACTCGAACTTCGTGTCGGCGAGGATGAGGCCGTGCGCCTCGGCCGTCGCGGCTGCGCGGCGGTAGATCGCCAGCGACGTGTCGCGCAGCTCGGCCGCCCGCTCGGCGCCGACGAGTTCGACGGTCTTGTCGAACGAGATGTTCTCGTCGTGCTCGCCCAGTGGCGCCTTGTACGCCGGCGTGAAGATCGGCTCGGGCAGGCGGTCGCCGTCCTGCAGCCCGTCGGGCAGCGGGATCCCGCAGACGGTGCCGTGCTCCCGATACTCGGCCCAGCCGGATCCCGTCAGGTAGCCGCGCACGACGCACTCCACGGGCAGCATGTCGAGCGAGCGCACGATCATCGAGCGCCCGGCCACCTCCTCGGGAACGGTCTCGCCGGTGAGGTGGTTCGCGATGACGTCGCCGCCGTCGGCGCCGGCCAGCTGGTCGAACCACCACAGGCTGAGCGTCGTGAGCAGCGTCCCCTTGCCCGGGATGCCGGGGGAGAGCACGTGGTCGAACGCGCTCACCCGGTCGCTCGCGACCACGAGCATGCGCCCCGGATCGCCGTCGGCCGGCGCGTACAGATCGCGCACCTTGCCGGAGTACGTGTGCTTCCAACCCGGGATCTCGACAGTCACGGCCCCATCATCCCATCCGGCCGG
>NZ_JAPSJA010000037.1 GCF_031178525.1 Microbacterium sp. | reverse complement strand
GACGGCTTCTGGGCCGTCAACACGCTCGCGATGCACGTCGAGTGGGACGCGCGCGGTGAGGACACGGCGGAGATCCGCGAGGTCGTCACGCGCGACATCGATCAGGGCCTGCTGCTCGACGCGTATGCCGACCGCCTCGTCGTGAAGGCGTACGACTTCGCCGCGGACGAGCAGCTGCGGGAGGTCGTGATCCCGAACCCCCTCGTGGCCAGCGAAACCGTCGCCGCTCCGGTCGTCGAAGCCGGTGAGCCGCGGATCGTGTCGATGCATCACCGCGGCATCAAGCCCGGCGCCAAGCTGACGGTGGACGAGGGCGAGTGGACCGAGGGGGCGACCTTCCGCTACCAGTGGCTCGCCGACGGCACGCCGATCCGGGGCGCGACGAGCGAGCAGTTCCACCTGACCGGTTCGTGGAAGGGGCGCGACGTCTCGGTGCGCGTGACGGGCGAGGTGGACGGCCTCCTGCCCGCGACCGCAGAGTCGGAGCCCGTGCGGATCCCCTGATCCGGCCCGGCGGAGGGCACGGAGCGCTGGTCGCTCCGTGCCCTCCGTCATCGCGTGGATCCGGCGTCAGCCCTCGCCGAAGATCCGCTTCAGGATGCCGGTCTTCTTCTTGGGGTCGAGCTGCTTCTGCAGGTACACGGTGCCGAGCCAGCGGTCGAACTTGTAGCCGACCTTGCCCATCCTGCCCACCTCGACGAAGCCGAGCTTCTCGTGCAGCGCGATGGATCCCTCTGCGCCCTTGTCGCTGATCACGGCGACGAGCTGGCGCAGGCCGATCTCCTCGCAGGCCGCGATGAGCGCCTCGAGGAGAGCACGGCCCAGCCCCTTGCCCGTCGCCGCCTGCCCGAGGTAGATCGAGTTCTCGACCGTGTAGCGGAAGGCCGACTTGCCCGCCCACGGCGACACGAGCGCGTAGCCCAGCACCTGACCGGTCGGGCCGACGGCGACGAGGAACGGCAGGCCCAGCTTCTGCAGGTGCTCGAACTTCTCGCGCCACTTCTTCTGCGTCCACGGCTTCTCGTCGAACGTCACGACGGAGTTGCGCACGTAGTAGTTGTAGATCTCGCGGATGTCGGGGATATCCGCGAGCGTCGCCGGGCGGATCTCATACGAGAACGGCCGCTCCGGAGCGGGCTGCCTGCGCAGGTGGCGCGGCAGCACGCGGCGCTTCTGGTACTCCTCCTCCAGCATGCGCCAAGCCTACGGCCGCGCCGGGATGCGCCAGTCGACCGGCGCCGCGCCCTGCTGCTCGAGCAGCGCGTTCACGCGGGAGAACGGCCGCGAGCCGAAGAACCCGCGGCTCGCGGACAGCGGCGACGGATGCGCCGACTCCACCCAGGGCACGCCGCCCTCCGTGCCGGACGACTGCAGCAGGGGCTTGAGCCCCGCCGCGTCGCGTCCCCACAGGATCGCCACGAGCGGCCCGCCACGCGCGACGAGCGTCCGGATGGCGTGCTCGGTGACGCGCTCCCAGCCCCAGCCGCGGTGCGACGCGGGAGCGCCGGGACGTACGGTGAGCACGCGATTGAGCAGCATGACGCCCTGGTCGCTCCAGGCCGAGAGGTCGCCGTGCGGCGCGGGGTCGATGCCGAGATCCTCCCGCAGCTCGCGGTAGATGTTGACGAGGCTGCGCGGCAGCGGGCGCACGTGCTCCTCCACCGCGAACGACAGCCCGATCGGATGCCCCGGCGTCGGATACGGATCCTGTCCGACGATCAGCACGCGCACATCCGCGAGCGGCCGCTGGAAAGCGCGCAGCACCCGATCCCCCGCGGGCAGGTAGCCGTGTCCGGCCTCGACCTCGGCGCGCAGGCGCTCACCGAGTGCCGCGATGTCACCGGCCACCGGCGCGAGCGCGTCGGCCCAGCCGGCGTCCATCATCCCCGCGGCGGCGAGCTCGGGCAGGGTCTTCGCCATGTCGCCCCTCGTGCTCAGGCGGAGGCCTCGAGACCGGCGTCCTCCTCGCGCACCGTGCCCTTCCACGACCAGGGGAAGTCGATCCACAGATCGGTCGCCTTCCAGGCGTAGTCGGGCTCGATGATCGTCGTCGGCTTGGTGTAGATCGTGACGGAGCGGACGTCCGCGCCCTGGGCCTTCAGCAGGTTCACGGCGAGCGCGAGCGTGCGGCCCGAGTCGGCGACGTCGTCGACGAGCAGCACGCGACGGCCACCCAGGTACGCCATGTCGAGCTCGGGCGGCAGCACCTCCGGCGCGTCCAGCACGGTGCCGATGCCGGTGTAGAACTCGACGTTCAGCGCGCCGCAGTTCTTCGCGCCCAGACCGTACGCGATCGCTCCCGCGGGGAGCAGCCCGCCGCGCGCGATCGCCACGACCACCTCGGGCTCGAATCCGTCGTCCAGGATGCGCCTTGCCAGTTCGCGCGTCGCCTCGCCGAAGCCGTCCCAGGTGAGTGTCTCGCGGATGTGGGTGTCTGCCACGGGGGTCCTTTCGTCGTCAGTCGCGCGGCGTCAGCGGGCCGCGGGCAAGAAGGTGCTGCGCCGACTGCGCGACGGGGCGCATCGTGACGAGATCGAGGTTGACGTGCCGGGGCGCGTTCAGCGCGTACGCGATCACGTCCGCGACGTCTTCGGCGAGCAGCGGCCCGTCGACGCCCTCGTACAGCGCGTCGGCGGCGGCCTTGTCGCCCACGCGGTTGAGGGTGAACTCCTCGGTGTGCACCATGCCCGGCGCGACCTCGATCACGCGGATGGGCTCGCCGTTCAGCTCCTGGCGCAACGCGTGCACGAGCATCGCCTCTCCCGCCTTCGCGGCGTTGTAGCCGCCGCCCCCGGGATACGCCACCTGGGACGCCGTGGAGGTCACGAACAGCGTGTCGGCGTGCGTGGCTCCGGATCGGATCGCCTCGCGCAGCTGAGGAAGCAGCGCCCGCACGAGACGCTGACCCGAGAGCACGTTGACCTCGTACATCCAGGTCCAGTCGTCCGGGTCACCGTCCTCGACGCGATCGGTGCCGCGCGCGCCGCCCGCCACGTGCACGAGCGAGTGGAGGCCGCCCGTGGCCGCGATGTGCGCCGTGAGCGCGTCGACGTCGGCCTGCGACGTGAGGTCCGCCGCGAAGACCGCGGCGCCGGTCTCTTGCGCGAGCGTCTCGAGGCGCTCGGCACGGCGTGCGACGCCGAGCACGTCCCATCCGGATGCTCGCAGCGCCCGCACCGCGGCGGCGCCGATCCCCGAGCTCGCTCCGGTCACGACCGCGCGCCTCACGGCGCCTGCTTGTGTGTCTGCCACCCCTCAACCGTACCCGCGCGCACGGGGCGTATATGACGTCACGTGTCCCTTCCGTTGCCCGCTCCGGGCCGCGGACGTAACGTCTCTGCAAGGCCCCGCAAGGGCCGCCGACTTCACCCGGACCGGAGGTTCCCCATGACCGATGACGCCACGCCGCAGCAGCTGCGCTTCGAGACTCTGCAGATCCACGCCGGTGCCGCGCCGGACCCGGTCACGGGCGCTCGTGCGACGCCGATCTACCAGACCACGTCGTACGTGTTCCGTGACTCCGACCACGCGAAGAACCTGTTCGCCCTGGCGGAGACCGGCAACATCTACACGCGCATCCAGAATCCCACGCAGGACGTCGTCGAGCAGCGTCTCGCCGCGCTCGAGGGCGGCACGGGCGCGCTGCTCGTCGCGAGCGGCCAGGCCGCCGAGACGTTCGCGGTGCTGAACATCGCGCAGGCGGGCGACCACATCGTCTCGTCGTCGTCGATCTACGGCGGCACGTACAACCTGTTCAAGTACACCCTCGCGAAGCTCGGCATCGAGGTCACGTTCGTCGAGAACCAGGACGACCCCGGCGCCTGGCGCGCGGCCGTCCGCCCGAACACCAAGCTGTTCTTCGCCGAGACGATCGGCAACCCGGCGATCAACGTGCTCGACATCCGCACGGTCGCCGACATCGCCCACGAGAACGGCGTGCCGCTGATCGTCGACAACACGATCGCGACGCCGTACCTGATCCGCCCGTTCGAGCACGGCGCCGACATCATCGTGCACTCCGCGACCAAGTTCCTCGGCGGTCACGGCACCGTGATCGGCGGCGTGCTGATCGACGGCGGCACCTTCAAGTGGTCCGAGAACAGCGAGCGGTTCCCGGGACTCACGACGCCCGACCCTTCGTACCACGGCGCCGTCTACACCGATGCGGTGGGCGACGAGCTGGCGTACATCATCAAGGCGCGCGTGCAGCTGCTGCGCGACCTGGGCGCGGCGATCTCGCCGCAGAGCGCGTGGCAGCTGATCCAGGGCATCGAGACGCTGTCGCTGCGCATCGAGCGCCACGTGCACAACGCGCAGCACGTCGCCGAGTGGCTCGAGAACCACCCGGACGTCGCCACGGTGAACTACTCGGGCCTGCCCACCTCGCCCTGGTACTCCGCGGCGAACACGTACGCGCCCAAGGGCGTCGGCGCGGTGCTGTCGTTCGAGCTGAAGGGCGGCGTCGACGCCGGCCGGGCCTTCGTCGACTCGCTGAAGCTGTTCAGCCACCTGGCGAACATCGGCGACGTGCGCTCGCTCGTCATCCACCCCGCCTCGACCACGCACTCGCAGCTCACGCCCGAGCAGCAGCTCAGCGCCGGCGTCACGCCGGGCCTCGTGCGGCTCTCAGTCGGCCTCGAGAACGTCGAGGACCTCGTCGCCGACCTGGAGCAGGCACTCGCGACCGCGCGCGCCGCGTCGGCCGCCGCGCGCGCGTAACGCCCGCCAAGCCGCGAGACCTCATCCCGCGCACGAGTCATCGCCGCACGGCGATGACTCGTGACGCGGATGAGGTCTCGCGGTGTGTGGGGGCGTAACAGTGGCCGGAGGCGCACCTGCCGCCCGGCACAATGGGCCTATGGACTGGCAGATCTCCGAGGACACGGTGCCGTCGAGCGTCGTCACGGAGGCCGATGCCCGGTCCATGGTCGGACGCCCGCCCGCGTCCGGCGCCTGGCGTGACGGCGACCCTGCCGGCGACCGCCGCTTCGCGGGCTTCGGCGAGCTGCGCCTCGAGGGCGGCGGCGTGCTGCCGTCGTTCCGGCTCGCGTACGAGACGTGGGGCGAGCTGAACGCCGCGCGCGACAACGCCATCCTGATCGCGCACGCGCTCACGGGCGACGGCCACGTCCGCGGCGACGCAGGGCCCGGGCATCCCACGGCCGGCTGGTGGGGCGACGTCGTCGGCCCCGGGGCCCCGATCGACACCGACCGCTGGTTCGTCGTCGCGCCGAACATCCTCGGCGGCTGCCAGGGCTCCACGGGCCCCGCGAGCATCCATCCGGACGGCGAGGCCTGGGCGTCCCGCTTCCCGTACCTGACGGTCAGGGATCAGGTGGCCGCGCAGGTGCGCCTCGCGGACGCGCTGGGCGTCGACGTGTGGGCGGCCGTGATCGGCGGCTCGATGGGCGGCATGCACGCGCTCGAGTGGGGCGTGACGCATCCGGATCGGCTCGCGCGCCTGGCCGTGCTGTCGGCGCCGCCGCTGACGACCGCGGATCAGATCGCCCTGAACTCCGTGCAGCTGCAGGCGATCGACATGGATCCGCGCTTCCGCGGCGGCGAGTACTACGACGCCGCGGATGGCGACGGCCCGCACCGCGGCCTCGCCCTGGCGCGGCGCATGGCGCTGCTGAACTATCGCAGCCCCACCGAGCTGAACTCGCGGTTCCAGCGCTCGTGGCAGTCGGGCGTCAGCCCGCTCGGCCACGGCGGCCGCTTCGCGGTGGAGTCGTACCTCGACTTCCACGGCAACAAGTTCACGCGGCGCTTCGACGCGAACACGTACGTCCGGCTCGTCGGCGCGATGGACTCGCACGACGTCGGCCGCGAGCGCGGCGGCGTCGAGGCGGCGCTCGGACGCGTCACCGCGACGACGCTCGTGCTCGGCATCGACTCGGATCGCCTGTTCCCGATCGACGGCCAGCACCGGATCGCGCGCGGCATCCCCCGCACGCTGGACGGCGACGAGGCGGTCGTGCTGAACAGCGACTTCGGGCATGACGGCTTCCTGATCGAGACGGCCGCTGTCGGGTCCCACCTGCGGCGACTGCTCGCCGCCGGCTGAGCGAAGCCGTCCGCCCCCCCGCGTTCCGGTGGCGGGTGCGATCGCCGCTAGGCGCCGAGCCGGGCGCGCAGCGAGTCGAGCAGCACGTGCGCCGCCAGTTCGAAGGCCCCCTCGGCGCGCGCGCCGCGGTCGGACTCGTCGGCCAGCACCCTGCCGAGGGTGCGTGTCGGCCCGTCGGCCCGCCAGACGTCCGCCGGCGACGCCAGATCGAGGCCGAACCCGATGGCGAACGCGTCGATCAGCGTCACGAGGGTGAGGATCTCGCCGTCTGGGAAGCCCGCTTCGGCCAGCGCCGTCGCCAGCTCGTCATAGGCGTCGATCACGGCGGGATGGGTGATCGTCTTGCCGACCAGCAGCGGGACGAGCAGGGGGTGATCCGCGTACATGCGCCGGTGGGCGCGCATCAGCCGCAGCAGGAACCCATCCCACCGCTCCCCCGCCTCGGGGTGCACGGCGTAGCGCGCGACCAGCCGGCCGCGCATCAGCTCGATGATGCCGTCCCGCCCGTCGACGTGGTTGTACAGCGACGAGGGCCGCACCCCCAGTCGACGCGCGATCGCGTTCACCCCGAAGGGCTCTCCCGAGTTCACGAGCTCCAGGCCCGCATCGGCGATCCGTTCGGGTGACAGCACTGCCACGCGCGGTCTCGGCACCGGGCCGTCCTCTCGCCGGATCGGGATCGGAGGAGCCGCCGGGTCTTCCGTCAGGGAGCTCCCATGTGCATAATAACGAACACCGTTCGTACGAATACCATTCGTTTTCGAAGGACGCCCCACCCCACCCGCCGGTCCCACCCACCCGGAGCTCTCATGACTGCCCTCGACCTGTCCACCCGCGTGCCCCTGCGCCTCCCCACCGCGACCGCCACGTTCGCCATCGGCATCGCCGGCTACCTCGGCGTGAACCTCTCGCCGTACATGATCACCGCCGCGCAGGAGGGCCTCGGCCTCGACGTGCTCGCCGCCAGCTGGCTCGTCACCGCGACCCTGCTGCTGACCGCCGTCACGGGTCTGGGGATCGCTCCGCTGTGCGCCGGTGCGCGCCGGCTGGTCGTCGCGCGGGTCGGACTGGTCGTCGCGATCGCGGGCTTCGCCGCGGCCGCCCTGGTCCCGTCGCTCATCGCGGTCGGTCTGCTGCTCGGCGGCATCGGCGCCGGCGGCGCCGTGGCGGCCTCGGGCGCCGCGCTCGCCGCGTTCCGCAACCCCGACCGCGTCGCGGGCTTCAACGGCCTCGCCAACCGCGCCGTGATGACGATCGTCCTGGCCGCCGTGCCGGCCATCGGCCTCGCGCCGTTGAACGTGTTCGGGGCCCTGGCGCTGTTCAGCCTGATCGGCCTGCTCGTCTCCGTGTGGCTCCCCGCCGCTCCGGTCGCGGCACCGCAGGCCGGGGCCGCGATCGCGGAGGCGGTGCCGATCGAGGTCGCCCCGACGGGCACGATCCGCGCGCCGCGCCCCGCCTCGCGCGCGGTGACGATCGCGGGCTTCGGACTGCTCGCGGTGTTCGCCCTCTGGGCCGTCAGCGAGGACTCGCTGTGGGCCATGGCGGGTGTCATGGGCGCCGACCTCGCGGGCCTCACCCCCGAGGGTCTCGGCATCGCCCTGAGCGGCTCGACGGCGGGCGGACTGCTCGGCTCGGTCGCGCTCATGGTGCTGGGCGACCGACTGGGTCGCGCCGTGCCCCTCGTCGTGCTGCTCGTCGCGGGCGGCGCGCTCAAGATCACCGAGGGCTTCGTCACGGATCCGACCGTGTTCATCGTCGTCTTCATCGCGTGGAACACGATCTACGCGGTCGCCTTCATGTACTTCGTCGCGACGTCCGCCGCCCTGGACGCCGAAGGCCGCTGGTCCGGCCCGCTGTTCGCCGTCTACCTCGTGGGCTCCGCCCTCACCCCCGTGATCGGTGCCGCCCTCGTGGGCGTGTTCGGATACCAGGGCTTCGCGCTCACGCTCGGCGTCGCGAGCTTCGTGCTCGCCGTTCCCGCCGGAGCGATCGCGCTGCTGTCCACGCGACTCGACCGCGCCGCGGCTCGCCGAAGCGAGGCCGTCGCATGACCCGCACGCTCTATCGCAACGCGCGGGTGTTCACCGCCGACCGACCCGGCTTCGCGGAGGCGCTCGTGGTGGACGACGCGCGCATCGCGTTCGTCGGCGCCGAATCGGATGCCGCGGCGCAGGCCGGGCCGTCCGCGGCGTCGGTCGATCTCGAGGGACGGCTCGTGCTGCCGGGATTCGTCGATGCGCACACGCACCTGCTGATGACGGGAGACGCGCTCGGCCAGGTCGGCCTGACGCCGGCGCGCACGCTCGCCGAGATCCAGGATCTGCTCCGCCGGGCCCGCGCAGAGAACGACGCCGGTGCGCCCCTGCGCGGACGGGGCTGGCTCTTCGACGCCGTTGCGGGCGGCCGGCCGACCGCCGCGATGATCGACGAGGCGGTGGCCGACGTGCCCGTCTACCTCGATGCGAACGACTATCACTCGTGCTGGGTGAACTCCGCCGCGCTGGCCGAGCTCGGGATCACGCGCGAGACGCCCGATCCGATCGGCGGACGCATCGGGCGGGACGTGCACGGCGAGCCGGACGGCATGCTGTACGAGACCGCCGCGCAGCGGTTCGCGTGGGCTCACCGCGACGCGACCACGACCGACGCGCAGCGGGATGCGTCCGTCGAGCGCGTGATCGCGGCGTACCTCGCGGCCGGCGTCACGGGCGTGGTCGACATGGCGTTCGACGAGCACGGCCTGGCGGCGTTCGAGCGCGCGCACGCGCGCCGCAGCGGCGCTCTGCCCCTGCGCGTCGCCGCCCACTGGTTCGTGGCGAACACGGGAGACGACGACGCCAACCTCGCTCAGGTCGCGCGCGCGGCCGAGCTCGCGGCGGAACAGGGCGCCGTGCGCGTGGTCGGCATCAAGCTGGTGCTCGACGGCACGATCGACGCCTGCACGGCGGCAATGCGCGATCCGTACGCGAACGGCTCGAACGCCGAGCCGATCTGGCCCGCCGAGCGGCTGGGCCCCGTGGTCGCCGCCGCTGACGCGGCCGGGCTGCAGATCGCGCTGCACGCGATCGGCGACGCCGCCAGCACCATGGCGCTCGACGCGATCGAGCAGGCGATCGTGGCGAACGGCTCGCGGCCGCGCCGGCATCGGATCGAGCACCTGGAGTACGCGGCCCCCGGCACGGCTGAGCGCATGGCCCGGCTCGGCGTCACGGCGTCGATGCAGCCGGTGCACGCGGATCCGGCGATCTTCGCGAACTGGGCAACGCAGCTCGGCGACGCCCGCACCGAGCGGGGCTTCGCGTGGCGCGAGTACGAGGAGGCCGGCGCGCTCCTCGCCTTCTCGACGGATGCTCCCACGGCCCCTCTGGACGCCCTCGCGAACATGTACGTCGCCGCGACGCGTGCGTCGGCCCTGGACCCGTCGGTGGCCGCCGTGCATCCGCAGCACGCGCTCCCCCTGGATCGCGCCGTGGCGCACGCGACGCGCGATGCCGCGATCTCGGTCGGCGATGGGTCGTGGCGCGGACGCCTCGCGCCAGGCTTCGCGGCCGACTTCGCGGTCATCGACGCCGATCCGTTCGGCGATCCGGCCGCGCTGCTGACCACGCGCGTGGTCCGGACGGTCGTCGACGGGCGCACCGAGTTCGGCGGCTGACCGGCTCAGGCGCCGAGCATGCCCTCCACGGCGCGCAGCAGCAGCTCGGAGCGGTCCGAGCCGGCGCCCCAGCGGACGAGGCCCTGCGCGCCCGTGCCGTCGATCATGGCGAGCACCTGCCAGGCGGCCTGGGCGGCGTCGGTCACGCGGAAGTCGGCCGTCGCGACGCCTGCCTCGACGACGCCCCGCACCAGGCGCTGCCACGCGTCCATCTGCGCGCGCACCGCGGCCGCGAGCACGTCGTTGCGGCGCCCGAGCGCCCACGCCTCCACCCACACGGCGGTCACCTCGTCGCGCTCACCGCTCGCGAGCGTCCGGATCAGCGCGGCCAGCGCCGCGCGCGGATCGGCCGAGGCCGCCACGATCGCGGTCACCTCGTCGAGCTCGCGCGCCACGATGCCCGCGAAGGCGTCGGCGACGAGGGCGTCCATCCCGTCGTCTGCGTAGTGCGCCACGAGCGCGGGCGCGACGCCGGCGCGGGCGGCGACCCCGCGCAAAGTCACGGCGCCGAGGCCCTCGTCGAGCGCCACGGCGCGCGCCGCGTCGGCGATCGCGGCGCGGCGCTCCTCGGGTGCGCGGCGCGGTGCGCGCGGGCGTGGAGCGGTTGACACCCTGCCAGCGTAGCCGTTAGCGTCGACTTATTGATCGCATGATCAATAGAACGGAGACCCGGATGTCCTGGCGGATGCCCGCAGAGACCGCGCCGCACGAGCGCACCTGGATGGCCTTCCCGCGCGTGGGCCCGACGCTCGGCGAGACCGACGCCGAACGCGAGGCCGGCTACGCCGCCTGGGTGGCCGTCGCACACGCGGTCTCCCGCTTCGAGCCCGTGACGATGCTGGTCGATCCGAGCGAGCTCCCGCGCGCGCGGCGCATGCTGTCGACCGACATCGAGCTGATCGAGGCTCCGGTCGACGAGTTCTGGATGCGCGATCACGGCCCGACGTTCGTCACGGACGGCGAGCGCCTCGGTGCCGTCGACTGGATCTTCAACGGGTGGGGCGCGCCCGAGTGGGCGCAGTGGCAGCTGTCGGCAGCGCACGCGCGGCTGATCGCCGCGCACGTCGGCGCCGAGGTCGTGTCGTCGCTGCTCGTGAACGAGGGCGGCGGCATCCACGTCGACGGCGAAGGCACCGTACTCGTCACCGACACGGTGCAGCTGGATCCGCGCCGCAATCCGCTGGCCGACCGCGCGCGGGTGGAGGCCGAGCTGGCCCGCACGCTCGGTGCGAGGCGGGCCGTCTGGCTGCCGCGCGGACTCACGCGCGACTACGACGACTTCGGCACGAACGGGCACGTCGACATCGTCGCGAGCATTCCCTCCCCCGGTCGCCTGCTGCTGCACGACCAGCAGGATCCGGCGCATCCGGACCACGTCGTCACGCGCGAGCTGCGCGACGTCCTGCTCGACCAGACGGATGCCGCCGGGCGGCGGTTCGAGATCGTCGACCTCCCCGCGCCCGCGACGCTGACCGACGCGCACAGCCCCGTCGACTGGAGCTACGTGAACCACCTCGTCGTGAACGGCGGCGTGATCGCGTGCGGATTCGGCGAGCCCGAGGCGGATGGGCGGGCCGCCGCGATCCTCGCGGACGAGTATCCCGGTCGTGAGGTCGTGACGGTGGACGCGCGTGAGATCTTCGCGCGCGGCGGCGGCATCCACTGCATCACGCAGCAGCAGCCCGCCGTCACCGGCCAGGTCACGACGGGGGACGCCCGATGATCGAGGTGCACGAGGCGACGATCGCCGAGCTGCGCGCGGCGCTCGAGGACGGCCGGACCACGGCGGTCGGGCTGGTCGAGGCGTATCTCGCCCGCATCGACGCCTACGACGGCGAGCTCAACGCCGTGGTCGTGCGCAATCCCGACGCCATCGCCGAGGCTCGCGCTGCGGACCAGCGCCGCGCTGCAGGGAAGACCCTGGGACCGCTCGACGGCATCCCGTACACCGCGAAGGACAGCTACCTCGTGCGCGGCCTCACCGCCGCGGCGGGGAGCCCCGCATTCGCCGACCTCGTCGCGCAGCGCGACGCGTTCGCGATCGAGCGGCTGCGCGCGGGCGGCGCGATCTGCCTGGGCCTGACGAACATGCCGCCCATGGCCAACGGCGGCATGCAGCGGGGGCTGTACGGCCGCGCCGAGAGTCCGTACAACCGTGCGTACCTGACGAGCGCGTTCGGCTCGGGGTCGTCGAACGGGTCCGGCACGGCCACGTCCGCGAGCTTCGCGGCGTTCGGCCTGGGCGAGGAGACGTGGTCGAGCGGGCGAGCGCCGGCGTCGTGCAACGCGCTGTGCGCGTACACGCCCTCGCGCGGCGTGATCTCGGTGCGCGGCAACTGGCCGCTCGTGCCGACCATGGACGTCGTCGTGCCGCACACCCGCACGATGGCCGATCTGCTGGAGCTGCTCGACGTCGTCGTCGCTGCCGATCCCGACAGTCGGGGCGACTTCTGGCGCGCCCAGCCGTGGGTGCCGATCCCGCCCGTCTCGCGGCCTGCGTCCTACCGGGCGCTCGCGGCCGACGCCTCTCTCGCGGGCCGCCGCATCGGCGTTGCGCGCATGTACATCGGCCGCGATCCGGAGGCCGGCACGAACCCCGACGGCGGCATCGGGGGGTCCACCGGGCGGCGGATCGACACCCGCGCCTCGGTCCTGGAACTCTGGGGAGACGCGCGCGCGGCGCTCGAGGCGGCGGGCGCGGAGGTCGTCGAGGTCGACTTCCCGCTCGTGACGAACTACGAGGGCGACCGGCCCGGCGCGCCGACGATCCGCACGCGCGGTCTCGTGTCGCCCGACTACCTCGACCGGGAGATCCTCGACCTGTCGGCCTGGGCGTGGGAGGACTTCCTGGCCGCGAACGGCGATCCGGCTTTCTCGGGGCTCGCGGACGTCGACGGCGCCGCGATCTTCCCCGCGCCCGAGGGCGCACTTCCCGACCGTTACACGGGCTTCGACGACGACATCGCCGCGTACCCCGATTGGGCGCGCGCGCATCGCGGCACCGGGCTGGCGGACTTCGCCGACCTCGCGGAAGGCCTTGCGGGCCTCGAGGAGACGCGCCGGATCGACCTGGAGCGCTGGATGGACGTCCTCGGCCTCGACGCGGTCGTGTTCCCGGCCATGGCGGATGTCGCCCCGGCCGACATGGACGTGAACCCCGCGTCCGCCGATCTCGGCTGGCGCAACGGCGTGTGGGTCGCGAACGGCAACCTCGCGATCCGCCACCTCGGCGTGCCGACCGTCACGGTGCCGATGGGGACGATGCCCGACACCCGGATGCCCGTGGGCCTGACGTTCGCGGGCCGCGCCTACGACGACGTCGCGCTGCTCGCCCTTGCGACGGCCTTCGAGGCGACCGGCTCGCGCCGCACGCCTCCCCCGCTCACGCCGCCGCTCTGACCCCGGAGCACCGGGATGCGCAGCCCTCTCGGTCGCCGAGCGGAGCGCAGCGGACACGAGACGGCCCGGACGTCCCGCGACTCACGCCGCCAGATGTCCGGGCCGTCGGCCGCCGCGAGCTCACGCCACGCGGATGAGCTTCTTGTTGACGAACTCGTCGGCGGCGAGCAGACCGAGCTCGCGGGAGGTGCCGCTGCGCTTCACACCGCCGAACGGCAGCTCGGGGCTGTCTGCGAGCACGCAGTTGACGTAGACCATGCCCGCCTCGATCGCGTCCGCGACGCGGCCGGCCTGCGCAGGATCCGTCGAGAACACGTACGAGCCCAGCCCGAACGGCGTGTCGTTCGCGATGCGCACGGCATCCGCCTCGTCCGCCGCGCGGTAGACGACGCCGACCGGACCGAACAGCTCCTCGCGGTACACGTCCATGTCGGGCGTCACGCCGGTCAGGACCGTCGCGGGGAAGAACGCACCGTCGCGCGTGCCGCCCACGGCCACCTGGGCACCCTGGGCGACAGCCCGGTCCACCTGCTCCTGCAGGCGCTCGGCCGCCGCGAGCGACGACAGCGGCCCGAGGACGGTGTCCTCGTCCGTCGGATCGCCGATCTTGGCGGCCGCCATCGCGGCCGTGAACCTCTCCAGGAACGCGTCGTACAGCTCGTCGACCACCACGAAGCGCTTGGCGGCGTTGCACGACTGACCGGTGTTGTCCAAGCGCGCGTCCACGGCGTTCTGCACGACCGTGTCGAGGTCGTCCGTCGACAGCAGGACGAACGGATCCGATCCACCCAGCTCGAGCGCCACCTTCTTCAGGTGCTGCCCGGCAAGCGACGCCACGGCAGACCCCGCCCGCTCCGATCCCGTCACCGAGACGCCCTGCACGCGCGGGTCGGCGATGATCGTCGCGGCCTGCTCGTTCGAGGCGTACACGTTCGCGTAGCCGCCCTCGGGCAGGCCCGCGTCGGCGTAGATGCCCGCGAGGATCGCGGACGACTCGGGGCACTGCGGCGCGTGCTTCAGGATGATCGTGTTGCCGATCACGAGGTTCGGCGCCGCGAAGCGCGCGACCTGGTACGCCGGGAAGTTCCACGGCATGATCCCGAGCAGCGCGCCCAGCGGAGCGCGGCGCACGACCGCGCTCCCCTCGCCGAGGATGTCGATCGGCTGGTCCGCCGTGATCTTCTCGGCGTTGTCGGCGTAGAACTCCACGATGTCCGCGGCGAAGTCGACCTCGCCGCGCGACGCCTCGAGCGGCTTGCCCATCTCGCGCGTCATGGCCGCCGCGAGCTCCTCGCGGCGGCCGCGGTGCAGCTCGGCGATGCGGCGCACGACGGCCGCACGCTCCGCGACCGGCGTGGCGCGCCAGGCCTGGAAGCCCGCGTGCGCCGCGGCGATGGCGTCCTGGATCTCGGCGTCGGTGGCCTCGGGGTACTCCGCCACCGTCTCGCCGGTGGCGGGGTTCACGACTGCGTAGGTCATCGGATGCTCTCCTTTGCGCTGACAGGTGCTCCCACGGGAAGGATCCGACCGCGGAAGAATTCGGGCTGACGCACGGCCATGATCACCATGATGACCACGCCGAGCACCAGGATGGCGATGCCCAGGATGCCCACGATCCCGACGCCCGCGATGTTCTCACCCGAGCCGTACGTGGGGTCGAGCGAGTCGGACAGCGTCATGACGAACAGCGCGAGCAGGATGATGCCGCCCACCAGCGGCGCCAGGAAGCGCGTGAGGAAGGCCGACACCGAGTCGAACCACTGCTTGCGGAAGAACCACACGCACGCGAACGCCGTCAGGCCGTAGTAGAAGCAGATCATCATGCCGAGCGTGAGGATGGTGTCCCACAGCACGTTCTCGCTGACGAAGCGCATCACGGCGTAGAAGCCGCCCGCGACGGCCACCGACACCACGATCGCGAACACCGGCGTCCTGTGCGTGGGGTGCACGGAGTCGAACTTCGACGGCAGGGCCTTGTAGTGCCCCATCGCCAGCAGCGTGCGCGCGGGCCCGATGATCGTGGACTGCAGCGAGGCGGCCGAGCTGACCAGCACCGCGAGCGAGATCAGGAACGCCCACGGACCCATGATCGAGTCCGCCAGGCCGAAGAAGACGTTCTCCACGATGTCCTCGTTGAGCAGGCCGCCCTCGCTCTCGCCGACGCCGGCGAACATGATCAGGGCGAACGCGAGCAGCAGGTAGAGGCCGCCGACGACGATCACCGTGAGCGTTGCCGCGCGACCGGGTGTGCGCTCGGGAT
>NZ_JAPSJA010000036.1 GCF_031178525.1 Microbacterium sp. | reverse complement strand
GGGGCGGCGGCGGTGACGTCGAAGGTCTCCTCGAAGGCCTTCACGAACTCGCTGAGCTCGATGAGCGTGAGCTCCTTGAACGCGTCGAGCAGCTCGTCGGTGCTGAGCTTCGCCATGATGTTTCTCCTAGTTATTCGGGGTTTGTGGGGTTGCTTCCCGCGGCGTCAGGCCGCGGTCTCCTGCTTCTCGCGCAGCGCCTCGACCGTGCGGACGGTCTTCGACAGCGGTGCCTGGAAGAGGGCGGCAGCCTTCGCCATCGAGGCCTTGAACATCCCGGCCGCCTTGGCGAGCAGGACCTCACGGCTCTCGAGGTCGGCGAGCTTGCCGACCTCCTCGGCGCTCAGGGGCTTGCCATCGAAATAGCCGCCCTTGATCACCAGAAGAGGGTGTGCCTTGGCGAAGGCACGAAGACCCTTGGCGACGGCGACAGGGTCACCGTGCACGAAGGCGATGGCGGACGGGCCCTTGAGCTCGTCATCCAGCGCGGAGATCCCCACGTTGTTCGCGGCGATCTTGGTCAGCGTGTTCTTCACCACGGCGAACTCCGCGTCCTGACGGATGGTGGTGCGCAGCTCCTTGAGCTGGGCAACCGTCAGACCGCGGTACTCGGTCAGCAGGACGGCGCTCGAGTTCTCGAAAGACTTCGTGAGCTCGGCGACCGATGCTTCCTTCTGCGCCATGGCCACTCCTTGGTATGAACGTGATCCCCCACGGTGGTGGGGTACCGACCGAGACCGCCGCACGCATGGAAAAAGCTCCGGCGCAAGCGCACGGAGCTCAGAACCCGGAATCCGGGAGAATCGTTCGTGACACCTGCGCGGGCCCCTGCAATGCAGTGCTTCGATCGATCTGCGCAAGCGCATCACGATGACCGGCGGTCTTCGGCTTCGACAAGCCTACCACGCGCCGCGCGGCGCTCCGACCTCAGTCCGAGAGCGCGAGGGCGCGGAACATGTCGCGCTCGCGCAGCCGCTCCCTGTTCGACGCGGGCGTCGCGACGGGGCGCTGCACCGTCTGCCCGGTCGTGCGCTGGTAGAGCTCGTCGATGAGGCGGGTGGCGAGCCGCACGAGCTGCGCGATCTCGCGGTCGTCGCGCTCGATCCACGTGCACTTCGGCTCGTCGTGCAGAGGCTGGAAGTCGCGGTGCTCCTCCCACACGAACAGCGTCCGCTCGGCGCCCAGCACGTGCTGCTGCCACCACACCTGACGCAGGTAGCTGCGCGGGATGGAGCGCCACGACTTGTTGGTGGTCTTGATCTCGGCGAGCGCGACCCGGCCGTGCGCGTCGACGCCGATGCCGTCGGGGGTGGCGAGGTGACGCTTCTCGACGACCGCGTGGAACAGCGCGCTCGAGGGCTGGATGCCGTGCGTCGCGGCGACCCACGCGGCGATCTGCGGCTCGCGGCGCCGGCCGTGGTCCGTGTAGGAGTTTCCGGAGAAGCGCGATCCCATGAGCTTCTGATCGGCCGCTCGCGTGATCGAGCGCTCGCTCGCGGTCAGCGCCGCGACGTCTGTGGCCGTGATCCCCCGTGCCCTGGCGCGAAGCCAGGCGACCCGATCGCGGGAGTCCGCGAGGATGCGGGCCTGCAGTTCGGGGGTCACCTGAAGACCCTAACTCCCGTCGCCCACACCGCCCAGACGCAACGCCGACCGGGCGCTCCACGCGCATCTGTAGCACCGACGAAACACCCGCGTGACGTGCGACGGCTTGACTGTCATCACGAGGATCCGACCGCTTACGTCGGGTTCCGCCGACGGAAGAGGGGCGCATGAGATTCCGCTTGCCGAGGTCCGCGACGACGCGGAACGGTCTTGCCGTCGCCGAGCGGGAGGCGGTGGATGCACCGCCCGAGCGCATGCGCGCGGTCGTGTTCGACTCCCCCGGCGATCCGACCGCGCTGCGGACCGAGACCGTGCCGGTGCCGACCCGCGTCATGGACGAGGTGCTCGTGCGCGTCGTCGCGGCGGGCGTGAACCCGATCGACGCGAAGACGCGCGCCGGACGGGGCGTCTCGCCGGCGATCGCCGCGTATCCCGCCGTCCCGGGGTTCGACTTCTCCGGCGTGGTCGTCGCCGCGCCCTTCGAGGCGCATCCGCTGCCGCCCGGCACGCCGGTGTACGGCATGGCAGCCGTCCCCCGCACGCCCGGCAGCTACGCCGAGTACGTGCTCGCGCCGTCGAGCGCGCTGGCGGCCAAGCCGCAGACGCTGTCGCACGTCGAGGCCGCGGGCGTGCCGCTCGCGGCGCTCACGGCGTGGCAGCTCATCGTCGAGACGGCGCGGGCCCACGAGGGGCAGCGCATCCTGATCCATGCGGGCTCCGGCGGCGTGGGCCACTTCGCCGTGCAGTTCGCGGCGTACTTCGGGGCGCACGTGACGGCGACCTGTTCGGCGGCCAATGCGCCATGGCTGCGGGAGCTCGGCGCCCAGGTCGTGATCGACTACACGACGACGCGGTTCGAGGACGTCGTGAGCGACGTGGACGTCGTGATCGACCTGGTGGGAGATGCGCACGCGCAGACCGGACCGCGGTCGCTGCGCGTGCTGCGTCCGGGTGGGCTGCTCGTCGTGGTTCCCACCGGCGTCTGGCCCGGTTACGCCGACGCCGCGGCGGAGGCGGGGGTGCGCGCCACGGCGTTCACCGTGATCCCCGACGGCACCGCGCTCGGGACGATCGCCCGGCTGCTCGATTCCGGGGCGGTGCAGGTCTACGTCGAGAGGGTCTTCGAGCTCCACGACGCGGCGGCCGCTCACCGTCAGCTGGAAGAGGGGCACACCCGCGGCAAGCTCGTGCTGCGGGTGTCGGACGGCTAGTCCTGCTCGAGCGCCGCGCGGGCGGCCGCGACGACCGCCTCGCGGATATCTGACAGCAGCGGCGAGCGCAGGTTCCACTGCTGCCAGTAGAGGGGGACCCTGATGCGGGGGCCGTCCAGTCGCACGAGGCGCCCGGCGTCGAGCGACGCCTGTGCCTGCATGAGCGGCAGCAGGCCCCACCCGAAGCCCAGGCGCACGGCGGTCGCGTAGTCCTCGGATGCCGGCACGTAGTGCCGCGGCGGACGGGAGGGATCGACGCCGCGCTCGATGAGCCACTCCGTCTGCAGGTCGTCGCTGCGGTCGTAGTCGACGACCGGCGCCGTCGCGAGCGCATCCAACGTCGACCCCGCCGGGAACCAGCGCTCGACGAAGGCCGGCGAGGCGACCGGGTGATAGATCGTCGCGCCGAGCCCCGTGACGACGCAGCCCGCGATCGGATCGCGCTGCGAGGTGACGGCCGCCGTGACGGTCCCCGCCTCCAGCAGTCCGGCGGTGCGATCCTGGTCGTCGCGGTGCAGCTCCAGCGAGATGTCGTGCGCCCGGATGACGGGCTGCAGGGCCGGCAGGAACCAGGTCGCGAGCGAGTCGGAGTTCACCGCGATCGGCACGTGCATCCGTCCCGGCCCCTCGAGCCCGAGCTCCACGCCCGCATCGTGGCCCAGCAGCGCGTACTGGCGCGCGAGCCGCACGACCACCGCGCCCGCCTCCGTCGCGCGAGCGGGCTTCGATCGCACGACGAGCACGCGGCCGAGCTGGCCCTCGAGCGCACGCAGCCGCTGACTCACCGCCGAGGGCGTGATGCGCAGTCGGCGGGCGGCGCCGTCGAGGCTGCCCTCGTCGACGATCGCGGCCACCGTCGTGGCGAGATCGGGCGCGATCCACATCTAAAGCGCTCCTTATGCGAGGCAAGAATCATGAACGTCGCTTTTGATCCTCGCACGGTCGCGCCTACCGTCGACTCGTGCTCACCGCTTTCGCCGCCGGCCTCGGTCTCTGCCTCTCGCTAATCATCGCGCCCGGCGCCCAGAACGTCTTCCTGCTGCGCATGGGCGTCAAGCGCCGGCACGTCATCGCACTCGCCGTGACGTGCCTCGTGAGCGACGCGATCATGATCACGGCGGGCGTCGCGGGCTTCGGGGTCGTCGTCGAGCACCTGCCCTGGATCTTCGAGCTCGTGCGGTGGGGCGGCGTGATCTTCCTTGCGGCCTACGGACTCGCCGCCGCATGGCGCGCCGTGCGCCCGCAGGAGCAGTCGATCGTGGTGGACACCCCGGTGCCCGCCGAGCCCGCGGCGTCGCACGGCGGGAGCGTCGCGACCCTGGTGCGAACCACGAAGGCGGCCCCGACGCGCACGCTCGTGCCGGCGATCCTGTCCTGCCTGGCGATCACGTGGCTCAACCCCCACGCGTACCTCGACACCGTGTTCCTCGTCGGGTCCGTGTCGGCCGGCTACGGCGACCTCCGCTGGGTCTTCGGCGCTGGAGCGGTCGCCGGCAGTGCGATCTGGTTCACGCTCATGACCGTGGCGGCGCGCTTCGCCGCGCGGTGGCTGCGTTCGCCACGCGCATGGCGCATCCTCGACGCGTTCATCGCGGTCGCGATGCTCGCACTGGCGTTCGGGCTCGCGGTGGCTTGACGCGCGCGATCGCGTCACGATGGAGGCATGCGCCGACCGCGCGTTCGAAGGGAGACGAGGTGAAGCACGTCCACGTGATCGTCCGGGGCGCGGTGCAGGGCGTCGGCTACCGGTTCGCGACTCGCGCCCAGGCGCGACGGGTCGGCGTGACCGGCTGGGTGCGCAACCGGGGCGACGGATCCGTCGAGGCCTTCCTCGAGGGAGAACCGGGAGCGGTCGATGCGCTGCTCGCGTGGATGGAGCGCGGCCCGGTCGGCGCTGCGGTGGACTCCGTCGACAAGACCTTGGGAGACCCGATCGGGGCGACCGGATTCGAGATCTGCGGCACCGACTGATCTGCTGTGTCACCGCTGCGACTGGAGCGCTTCGAGATATGCGAGGGAGCGCTCGGCGAGCGCGTCCTGCGACGATGCAAGCGGACGCCACACCGACGCCGCGACCGCGATCGTGGCGTTCTCGCCCGTGAAGCTCTCGAGGCCGAGGATCCCGCCGTATGCGACGTCATCGAGGGCGTCCAGGATGCCCGGCCAGTCGGTGTGGTCGTCGCCGACCGCGCCACGGTCGTTGCCGCACACCTGCACGTGGGCGATGTGCCCGGATGCGGCGCGGATCGCGGCATCCGGCCTCTTCTCCTCGATGTTGAGGTGGTACGTGTCGAGGGCGAGCCCCAGGCCCGGCCCGAGAAGCGGATCGAGCGCGTCGAGCCCCTGCTCGACGGTGTTGATGACGCTCGTCTCGTAGCGGTTGAGCGGCTCGACCGCGAGCACCAGCCCGGCCTCCGCGGCCTCGTCCACCAGCGGGCGGAGGCTCCGGCGCAACTGCGCCGAGACCTCGGCCCGCTCCTGCGGCGTCATGCGCCACGTCACGCCGGTCGGGGTGTAGAACGGACCAGCGATGACGGACGCCCCGATCCCCCGCGCGGCCGCCATGCACGAGCGCAGATACTCCTGCGTGGCAGACACGTCGCCGACGCTGTCGACAAACGAGCGACCAGGACCCATCGCACCCACCACGACGGGCGTGAGGCCCAGGGGGTCGAGCAGGTCGCGCGTCCGAGCCGGATCCCAGTCTCCCGCGTTCTCGAGCGGCAGCTCGACCGCCCCGAAGCCCATCCCCGCGATCCGCGGAGCGAGCCGCGTCAGCGAGCCATCCGTCAACGGCGACGTCCATACCCAGGTGTTGACGCCGATCGTGCGCTTCATGGGGTCCTTCCCGGGGCGGGGCGTCTGTCTCGTCGCCACGCTCCTCGCGGGGCGACCGGAGACCGGCCGTCGAGCAAGCGAGGCGACACGAGCCCGCTCCCCTGCCCGGCGACCGGTCGCTGCCTCACGGGATCTGGCGCTCCTGCCAGACCTCGGGATAACCCGGAAGGTCCTCTCCGCCGAACTTGGCATAGTGCCCGTCGGGCATGCCCTCGTTCGCCTCGAGCCACTGATCGAGCTCGCCTTCCTCGATCGGCATCTGCGGCAGCACCCACTCCTTCGGTACCTCCTCGCCGGCGAAGATCCTCTGCGCCGCCAGCAACGGGGTGCGCCATTGGAAGTTCGAGTACACCGGCGCGAGACCCGTCAGGCCCGTCTCCTTCCACTTGCGCAGGAAGCTCATCTCGTCCTCACCCGTCATGACGGGGTAGTCCACGCCGGCGTCCTCGAAAGCCTCGATCGCCGCGACGGCGCCGTCGCCGGCATCCATCCAGATGCCGTGCACGTCGCCCTTCGCGAGCTCGTCGCTGATGAAGCTCTTGATCTCGGCCGGATCTGCCCCGGTGAAGTGGTCGACCGCCTCGATGCCAGCCTCCTCGAACAGGTGCTCGGCGGCCGCCCAGCGCTGCTCGAGCACGTCCACACCCGGCAGGATCCGAAGGCCGACGACCTTGTCGCCTTCCTCGAGGTTGTCGATGAGGAATTGCGCCGTGTCGATGCCCCACGCGAAGCCGCCGATGGGATGGATGAACGTGACCGGGCAATCGGTCTCGACGCCGCGATCGAAGACGATGACCGGTTTGCCCGTGGCGCACGCCCGCTCGACGGCCGGGGTCAACGCCGCGGTGCTGTTCGGCGAGATGATGAAGACATCGCACCCGCCCTCCGAGATGAGGTAGTCGATGTCGGCGATCTGCGTGTCGTCGGAGTCCTGCGCGTCGCGCGTCTCCATCTCACTGATGACGCCCTCCTCCTGCAGCACCTCCAGCTGCTGGTTCATCGTGATCCAGCCGGTCTGCCGCCACGGGTTCGAGATCGATGCGTTCGCGAAGCATGCCTTCTTCGGCCCGGTGCTCGCGTACTCCGCCGTGTCGACCATCTCCGCGTCGATGTGCTGCAGGTAGGGCTCGTCCTCGGGGCCCTCCGGAGCGACGTCGCGCTGCGCCATCTGGGTGTCGAAAAGCTCCTGGTCGAACCATTCGTTCGCCCCGCCGGCCTCGGGGCTCGCGCCCTCCTCGCTCTGCGCCGCGGACGGGTCCGGCGGAGCGACGTTGGGATCGGTCGTGCACCCTGCGAGGGCGCAGAGGCCGACGAGCGCCACCGATGTGATGGCGATCTTCGCTGATCGTCGCATTGCTAGTCTCCTCTGTTCTTGTGTCCTGGGACTTCTGCGATGCCCTCGGCGTCGAGGGCGGGTGATGCGGATGAGTCGGCGCCGACCGGCGCGTGGGGATCCTTCTCCGGGTCGGGAGAAGGGATGGGGGTCGTGACGCGGCCGCGGGAGCGGAACACGAGCCCGGAGTAGGCGACGGCGGCGATGATGATGACGCCCTGGACCGCGTCCCGCAGCGACGACGGCACACCGGCGATGTTCAGCACGAGGAACAGCGCTTCGAGCACGAACGCGCCGGCCACGGCTCCGACGATCCAGCCGCGACCGCCGCCGAGCACCACGCCGCCGAGCACCACCGCGGTGATGGCGACGAACTCGTACCCTCGGCCCACGGAGGGGTGCACGCCGGCGTACCCGACGAGCAGCACGGCCGAGACGGTGGCGGACAGGGACGAGATCATGAACGCCCGCGTGGTGACCCACCAGTCGCGGGCACCCGAGTACCGGGTGGCGCGGGCGTTGTCGCCGATGCCCATCAGGAGCTTGCCGAGCGGTCGCTTCGTGAGCCAGATGGCAAGCGCCAGCCAGGCGGCGAGGATCAGCACCGACCACGGGAGGAAGTCGACGAGCGGGAGGTCGCGGACGCCGCCACGCCCGATCTGGCGGAAGCTGTCGGCCGGGTTCCCCGTCGCGGCGCCGCCGGTCCACCACAGCACGAGTCCGAGCAGAGCGAGCATCATGCCGAGAGTCACGATGAACGAGGGGACTCGGAGCAGTGTGGTGAGAAGGCCGTTCACGAGGCCCACGAACAGCCCGAGCACGACCATCAGGCACAGAACCGGGATCGTGCGGGAGTCGTCCGCGCCGACGAGATTGCCCGCGACGATGACCTGAGCCGTGATGAGCGAACCCTGCGAGAGGTCGAATTCGCCGGCGATGATGACGAAGAACTGGCCGATCGCCACGATCGCCACGGGCGCGACGCGCTGGATGTAGCGCATGATCTGGCCGGGCTCGGCGAAGTCGGGGTTCAGCACGATGACGGCCACGAGCAGGATCACCAGGAGCAGGAAGACCGCGCCCCGCGGACTGAGGAGGGTGCGAAGGAAGCTCATCGCAGGTCTCGCTTCCTTGCACGGCCGGCCTCGCTCGCGCTCGCTTCGCTGTCGAGTGCCTGGGATGCGGCGGCCATCGCGGGCGCGGCCGTCTGAGCGGCGGCGTCTCCACCGGTTCTCGTGCCACCGGGACCGAACCGCGCACGACGGCGCACGATCGCGCGGCGGCTGTAGACCGCGACGGCCGCGACGATCACGGCGCCGCGGACGACATCCTTGAGGAACGGGTTGACCTCCATGACGCTCATGACGTTGTCGACGACGGCGAAGATCGCGACGCCGCCGATCGTGCCCCAGACCGAACCGCGCCCGCCGAGAAGAAGCGTTCCGCCGAGCACCACCGCCGCGATCGACAGCAGCGCGTAGCCGCCCTGCTGCCCGACGGTCGGGCTGCCGACGCCGAGCCGACTTGCCAGCAAGAGACCCGCCAGACCCGCGAACACGGAGCACAGCACGTGCGCTGCGATGAGGGGCGGGCGGGTCCGCACGCCCGACAGGCGCGCGATCTCGGGGTCGCCTCCGACCGCGAACAGGTGGGCACCGGTTCGCGTGCGATCCAGCAGCAACCACACAACCACGGCCAGCGCGAGCATGATGATCGTCGACACGGGAACCGGTCCGATGCCCGTCGCCCCGATGAGCTGGAAGCCCCACGGCACCGCCCCGGCGCTGCCCTGGAAATTCGTGTTCAGGACGCCCTGCAGTATCAACCCGACGCCGAGCGTCGCGATGAAGCCGTTGACCCTGAGCACCGTCACGATCAGTCCGTTGGCAAGGCCGATCCCCGCGCAGACGAGGAGCGTCACGGCGACCGCCCACGGGATGCGCGCGGGGTCGCCGTTCATTGTCGTGGCGCCGATGAGGCTCGCGAGGCTGATGACGTACGTCACCGAGAGATCGAGCGATGCGCCCAGGATCACGAGCGTCTGCCCGATGGCGACGAGACCCAGCACGCTCATGCCGGTGAGGATGTCGCGGATGTTGCCGGGACTGAAGAGCCCGCGGCCGACGGTCGCGACGAGGATCGCGCCCACGACGATGACGACGACGAGAATCGCCAGGACGATGATGGTCTGATCGATCCGGATGCGCCTCATCACGCGCCTGCCTCGGCATCGATGCGAGGATCGGCGACGACGTCGGCGGCCGTCTCGTGCGAGCCCGTGGCCGCGGACAGCACTTCGTGTTCGGCAGAGCCGGCTGGCAGCTCTGCGACGAGCTCGCCATCGCGCATCACGAGGATCCGGTCACTCATGCCGATCACCTCGGGCAACTCGCTCGAGACCATGAGCACGGCCTTGCCGTCGGCGGCGAGCGCGCGCATCAGCTCGTACACGGCCACCTTCGCGCCGACGTCGATTCCGCGAGTGGGCTCGTCGAAGAGCACGACCTGCGGGTCGGTCACGAGCCACTTCGCCAGCACGACCTTCTGCTGGTTGCCGCCCGACAGGAACCGGACTTCCTGATCCGCTCCGTGGGACGAGACCTCGAGGGAGCTCAGGATGGCGGGCACGGCACGCTTCGCCGCGCCCGTGCGCCGAGCGAAGACGCTCCGCACGACGAGCAGGGTGTTGTCGAGGACGGACTGCGACAGCGCGAGGCCCTGCGCCTTGCGGTCCTCCGTCACGAGGGCCAGACCCGCTCGCACCGCGGCGCGCGGGCTCGTCAGACGGGCCGGCTCGCCGTCGATCAGCATGCTTCCGCGCGTGAACGCCTCGACGCCGAAGATGCCCTCGACGAGCTCGGTGCGCCCCGACCCCTGCAGACCCGCGACGCCGACGATCTCGCCACCGCGAAGCGTCAGGTCGACGCCGTCGACGTAGGCGTTGCCGCAGCCCCGCAGCTCGAGACGCGGCTCGCCGATCACTGTTCCGGTGGCGGCACCGGGAAAGTACGACTGGATCGGGCGACCGACCATGCGACGCACCAGCGCGGCGCTCGTGAGGTCGGCGACGGCGTCTGTCGACACCAGCGCGCCGTCCTTCAGGATCGTGATCCGGTCGCACAGCTCGAAGATCTCCTTCAAACGGTGCGAGACGTAGATGACAGCGACTCCCCTCGCCGTCAGGCGGCGGACGATCGCAGAGAGCAGCTCGACCTCGCGGTCGCTGAGCGCCGCCGTCGGCTCGTCCATCGAGATGACCTGCGCGTCGAATGACAGCGCCTTGACGATCTCGACGATCTGCTGCTCCGCCACCGTGAGAGACCCCACGCGCGCCGTCGGATCGATGAAGGAGACGCCGAGGTCCTCGAGCGCGGCGCGCGTCTGCTGGACCATGCGCGAGCGATCGACGAATCCGGCCCTGCGCGGCTCTCGGCCCAGGAAGACGTTCTGGGCAACGGTGCGCTCCGGCAGGAGGTTGAACTCCTGGAAGACGGTGACGAGCCCCGCGTCCATCGCCTGACGCGGGTGGGTGAACGAGACCCGCCGTCCTTCGAGCTCCACGGTGCCGGCGTCTGCCTGGTGGACGCCTGCGAGGATCTTCATGAGGGTGGACTTGCCCGCGCCGTTCTCGCCGACCAGGCCGTGCACCTCGCCCCGACGGACGTCGACGTCGACGCCCGACAGCACGGTGACGCCGAAGAAGCTCTTGGAGATGCCGCGCGCCCTCAGCACGACATCCGTCTCGCCCCGCGGAACCGGCGTATCGCCGAGCATGGACCCGCTCATGCGGGCACCTGCATGCCGGGCCTCCACGGTTCCGTGCGTGCGGCAGCGAAGGGGGCTCCGACAAGGAGCCCCTCGCCGAGAAGGCCGCCGCGGATCGTCTCGACGCCGGTGTCGATGACATCCGTTGTCATGGCGATGAGTGTGACACGGCGAGGCGGTCTTTTGCTATGGACGGATCAAAAGGCACTGCTTCGTTATGTGAAGTCGCGTGTCGGAGGCCGGGAAGTCGTGTTTACTGTCGCCATGGTCGACGCGGGACGCGCGACGGGAGCCGTCAGCCCCGGGGCCGGAGAGATCTTCCAGATCCTCCGCGACGGCCGAGCGCGCACGAAGGCCGAGCTCGCGCTGCTCACCGGCCTCGCACGCTCCACCGTGTCGTCGCGCGTGGACGCACTCGTCGCGTCGGGTCTGGTCCATCCTGCCGGCGAGGCGATCTCGACGGGCGGGCGCCCCCCTGCGCGCGTGGCCTTCAACCCGCTCGCGGGGATCGTGCTCGCGGTCGACCTCGGCGCGACCCACGCCACCGTCGCACTTGTCGACCTGGCCGGCCGCATCCTCGCCAGCCGCACACGCGCGCTCCGCATCGCGGACGGCCCTGCGTACGTTCTCGACAGCGTCATCGCGGAGGGATCGCAGCTGCTGGAGGCCGGAGCGCACGCGCCGGCGGGGCTCGTCGGCGTGGGCATCGGGGTGCCTGGTCCGGTCGAGCACTCGACCGGGCGTCCGACGAATCCCCCGATCATGCCCGGGTGGGACCGCTTCGACGTTCCCGCCTACGTGCAGCGGACCTTCGAGGTGCCCGTCCTCGTCGACAACGACGTCAACGTCCTCGCTCTGGGCGAGCGCGAGGTCAGCTGGCCGCACGTCGACGACCTGATCTTCGTCAAGGTCGCGACCGGCATCGGTGCGGGAATCATCTCGGGCGGCGAGCTGCGGCGCGGCGCTCAGGGCTCGGCCGGCGACATGGGCCACGTGCAGGTGCCGTACAGCCACGACTCGCCCCGTCCCCCGGGCGACGAGCGCGACCTGGAGGCCCTCGCGAGCGGAACCGCGATCGCCTCAGACCTGCAGTCCCAGGGCATCGATGCGGCCGGAAGCTCGGATGTCGTGCAGCTCGTGCGATCGGGCAACCCCGCCGCCATCGCCGCGACGCGGCAGGCGGGTCGCGAGGTGGGCGAGGTCCTCGCGACGGTCGTGAACATGCTGAATCCGTCGATCATCGTCATCGGCGGCAGTGTCGCACGCGCCGGAGAGCACCTGCTCGCCGGTGTGCGCGAGGTGGTCTACCGCCGGTCCATCCCCCTGGCGACTGAGCACCTCGGCATCGTGCCGTCGCAAGCGGGAGAGACCGCCGGCGTTCTGGGAGCGGCCATCATGGTGGTTCAGCACGTGCTCTCACCCGCCGGCGTCGAGGCTCGCGCCGCTCGGGTCTGACCTGCCCGGCGGACGACGAAGGCCCCGCCGCGGCAGCGGCAGGGCCTCCGACAGAGCGAGCGACTCAGGCGAACAGGTTGACGTCCAGCGGGATGCCGGGGCCGAACGTGGTCGACACGGCGCCCTTCTGGATGTAGCGGCCCTTCGAGCTCGAGGGCTTCAGGCGAACGATCTCGTCGAGCGCGGCCTGCAGGTTCGCGTCGAGCTGCTCGGCCGAGAACGACGCCTTGCCCACGATGAAGTGGATGTTGGCGTGCTTGTCGACGCGGAACTCGATCTTGCCGCCCTTGATCTCCTCCACGGCCTTGGCCGGGTTGGGGGTCACGGTGCCGGTCTTCGGGTTCGGCATCAGGCCGCGGGGGCCGAGGACCTTGCCGAGACGACCGACCTGGCCCATGAGCTCCGGCACGGCGACGGCCGCGTCGAAGTCGGTCCAGCCGCCGGCGACCTTCTCGATCAGCTCGGTGCCGCCGACCTCGTCGGCGCCGGCCGCGATGGCGGCCTCGGCCGCGGGGCCGTTGGCGAAGACGATGACGCGGGCGGTCTTACCGGTGCCGTGCGGCAGCATGACGGTGCCGCGCACCATCTGGTCGGCCTTGCGCGGGTCGACCGAGAGCTTCAGCGCGACCTCGACGGTCGAGTCGAACTTCTTCGACCCGGTCTCCTTCGCGAGCGCGACGGCCTCGGTCGGCGTGTAGTACTTGCCGGCCTCGAGCTTCTCGACGGCGGCGGCGTAAGCCTTGGACTTGGTAGCCATGTTCGTGATCCCCCTCAGTCCTCGACCGTGATGCCCATGGAGCGGGCGGTGCCGGCGATGATCTTCGAGGCGGCCTCGATGTCGTTCGCGTTCAGGTCGGGCTGCTTCGTCTTGGCGATCTCGGCGACCTGCTCCTTGGTGAGCTTGCCGACCTTGACCGTGTGCGGCGTGGCCGAGCCCTTCGCGAGGCCAGCGGCCTTCTTGATGAGCTCCGCGGCCGGCGGGGTCTTCAGAACGAACGTGAAGCTGCGGTCCTCGTAGACGGTGATCTCTACGGGGATGACGTTGCCGCGCTGCGACTCGGTCGCGGCGTTGTACGCCTTGCAGAACTCCATGATGTTGACGCCGTGCTGACCCAGAGCCGGGCCGATCGGCGGCGCCGGGTTGGCCGCACCGGCGTTGATCTGAAGCTTGATCAGGCCGGTCACCTTCTTCTTCGGTGCCATTTCCTCTTCCTCTCGTCGAACGGATGCCGGTTGCATCCGCTCTCCCGCACGCCGGACGGTCCGGAGATCCGGATCCTGCGAGCGGTGTCGTCTGCGCAGACGAGGCGCAAACCAGTCGATTCTAGCAGAAACGCCGGAGAGCCGACCCCCGAGGGGATCGGCTCTCCACGACGTCCGGGGACGTCAGACCATCTTGGTGACCTGGTCGAAGCTGAGCTCGACCGGGGTCTCGCGCTCGAAGAGCGACACGAGCACCGTGAGCTTGCCGCTCTCGGGCTTGATCTCGCTGATCGTGCCGGGCAGGCCCGCGAACGAGCCCTCCTTGATCGTGATCGTCTCGCCGGTCTCGAAGTCGACCTCGGCGGGGATGACGCGCGGCGTCGCAGCCTGCCCCTTGGGCGCGGTGCCCTTCGCGGCGGCCTGCGCCTCCTTGATCTCGACGAGGGGCTTCAGCATGTTGAAGGCCTCCTCGAAGCGCAGCGGCGTCGGGTTGTGGGCGTTGCCCACGAAGCCCGTGACGCCCGGCGTGTGGCGCACGACCGACCAGGTGTCCTCGTTGAGCTCCATGCGCACCAGCACGTAGCCGGGGATGCGCACGCGCGTGACCATCTTGCGCTGGCCGTTCTTGATCTCGACGACGTCCTCCATCGGGACCTCGACCTGATAGATGTCGTCCTCGACCTCGAGCGTCGACTTGCGCTGCTCGATGTTGGCCTTCACCTTGCGCTCGAAGCCCGCGTACGAGTGGATGACGTACCACTTGCCCTCGAGCGAGCGCAGCTCCTGGCGGAACGCCTCGTACGGGTCCTCGTCCGCGTCGGGGGCGTCGACCTCGTCCTCGTCGCCGTTCACGTCGGGGCCGTCGTACGGGGCGACCTCGTCGGCCGCGGCGGCCTCGCGCTCGGCGGCCTCCTCCTCGGTCGAGTCGTTCAGGACCTCGGCCGCGGCCTCGACCTCTTTGGTCTCGTCGATGTTCAGGGCGTCGTTCACGATCGCGTCGGCCTCCGGGTCGTCGATCTCGATGTCTTCGTCGTCGCTCGCGTCATCCTCGACGACGGGCTCGCCGTCGATGTGCATCGCGAGGTGCTCGGCGGCGTCGCTGGAGTGGGAGTTCGCGTACAGGACGTTGCCCTCCTGGGCCTCGTCCTCCTCGCTCGACTGCTCGGCAGCCGGCGCCCAGTCGGCGTCGTCGACGTGCTTTTCAGACACTGCGTTCTTCTCTCCGTTCAGCGGCGGGTGAGCGGTGCGCTCATCCGCGAGCCTCCCTGTCATTCCGACAGAACAGGCGTGCGTCAGCAGATCAGGCGGGAACTCCGAAGACGACCTGCGCGACCCATGTGAAGACGTAGTCCAGGCCGTAGACCAGCCCCATCATGACGACGACGAAGCCGAGCACGACTGCGGTGAACTTCAGCAGCTCCGAACGGGTCGGCGTGACGACCTTGCGGAGCTCGGCGATGACCTGGCGGAAGAAGATCACGATGCGAGCGAAGAAGCCGGGCTTCTTCTCACCGCTCGTGCCTGCCGCGACGACATCGCCGCTCGCTGCGTCCTGGACCATTGACTGCCTTTCGTGAGTCAGCTGACGCTGACGCGCAGGGCGGACAGGAATCGAACCTGCAACCTGCGGTTTTGGAGACCGCTGCTCTGCCAATTGAGCTACCGCCCTAGAGATCCGTCGGACCCCTGGATCGCCGCATCCCGGCCGATCCGGATCCCGGGCACGGCGAAAGAATGCAGACGACAACTGCACAGACAAGCATACGGCATGCCCTCCGGGCCCGCGAACCGGCCCCCGCCCGCGCGTGGCGGGCCGCACGCCCGGCATGGCGGGGATGACGCTCAGGAACCGGCGGGCATCGCGCCGTCGAACGCCAGGTCGTGACTCGTGCTGAGCATGAACTCGGCGAGAGCCGAGGCCAGGCGAAGCAGGTCCTCGCCCGCGTAATGCCCGCGCTCCCACGCGGCGTAGAAGGTCGACGTCAATGCCCGTCCGCGATGCACGA
>NZ_JAPSJA010000216.1 GCF_031178525.1 Microbacterium sp. | reverse complement strand
TCGCCGCCCTCGAACGTGATCCAGAGGCCGCGATCGGCGCTCACTGCTCTTCCGCGGCCTTCTTCGCACGGTTCGCGGCCCGCGTCGCGGCGGCCTTCTTCGCCGCCTCCGAGCGGGACGCGGACGCGGCGGGCTTCTTGGCGGCCGTCGTCTTCTTCGCGGTGGTCGTCTTCTTCGCCGCGGTCTTGGCAGGTGCGGCCTTGGCGCCGCCGCGTCCGCGCTTGGGCGCGGGGCCCTTCGCGCGCTTCTCGGCGAGCATCTCGACCGCGCGCTCGAACGTGACCTCGTCCGGCGTCGTGCCGCGCGGGATCGTGACGTTCGTCTCGCCGTCGGTGACGTACGCGCCGAACCGTCCGTCACGGATCCGGATGGGCTTGCCGCTGACCGGATCGGCCTCAAACTCCTTGAGCGCGCTCGAGGCGCGGCGGGCGCCGTACTTCGGCTGCGCGTACAGCTCGAGCGCCTGCTCGAGGGTCACGTCGAAGATCTGGTTCTCGCTCTCGAGCGAGCGCGAGTCGGAGCCCTTCTTGAGGTACGGGCCGAAGCGGCCGTTCTGCGCCGTGATCTCCTCGCCCGTCGCCGGGTCCGTCCCGACCAGACGCGGCAGCGACAGCAGCTTGAGCGCCGCGTCGAGGTCGATCGACTCGGGCGACATCGACTTGAACAGCGAAGCGGTGCGCGGCTTGGGTGCCGCCGCCTTCTTCGCCGTGCGCTTCTTGGGCGCCTCCTCCGCGACCTCGCCGGTCGCGGCGTCTGCGGCATCGGGGTCGACCGGGTCCTGCTCCTGGACGTAGGGGCCGAAGCGGCCGTCCTTCACGACGACGAGCTTGCCGTTCTCGGGGTTCTCGCCCAGCACGCGGTCGCCCGCGACGGGCGCCTCGATCAGCTCCTGCACCTTCTCGGCGGTGAGCTCGTCGGGCGCGAGGTCCTCGGGGACGTTGACGATGCGCGACTTGCCGTCGGGATCCGACGGGTCGATCACGTCGATGTACGGACCGTACTTGCCGAAGCGCAGGGTCGCGGTGTCGGTGAGGGGCGTGGCGTTCAGCGCGCGGGCGTCGATCTCGCCGAGGTTGTCGACGATGTTGCGCAGGCCGGGGTGTTCGCCCGAGCCGAAGTAGAACGAACGCAGCCACTCGACGCGCTTCTGCTCGCCGCGCGCGATCGCGTCGAGGTCGTCCTCGAGCGCTGCCGTGAAGTCGTAGTCGACGAGCTCGGCGAAGTGCTGCTCGAGCAGACGCACCACGCTGAAGGCGAGCCACGACGGCACGAGCGCCTGGCCGCGCTTGGACGCGTAGCCGCGGTCCAGGATCACGCCGATGATGCTCGCGAACGTCGACGGACGCCCGATGCCCTTCTCCTCGAGCGCCTTGACGAGGCTCGCCTCGGTGAAGCGGGGCGGCGGCGTCGTCGAGTGACCCTTCGCCTCGGCGTCGGACAGCGCGAGCCGGTCGCCCGTCGCCACCTGCGGCAGCGCCTGGTTCTCGGCCTCGTCCGCATCGCGGCGGCGCTCGTCCTTGCCCTCCTCGTACGCGTCGAGGAAGCCCTTGAAGGTGTAGACCGTGCCGGATGCCGTGAACTCTGCGGTCTTGCCGTCGGCCTGCGCCTCGAGCGTGACGGTCGTCGTCTCGAACTCGGCGTCGGCCATCTGGCTCGCGACCGTGCGCTTCCAGATCAGGTCGTACATCCGCAGCTCGTCGCGGCCGAGTTCGCCCGTCACCTGCTTGGGCGTGCGGAACTGCTCACCCGAGGGGCGGATCGCCTCGTGCGCCTCCTGCGCGTTCTTGCTCTTGGACGCGTACACGCGCGGCTTGAGCGGCACGGCCCTCTCGCCGTACAGCGCGACCGCCTGCTCGCGCGCGGCCTTCACGGCCTGCGCGCTGAGGTTCGTCGAGTCGGTGCGCATATAGGTGATGTAGCCGCGCTCGTACAGGCTCTGCGCGACCGACATCGCGTTCTTGGCGGACAGGCCGAGCTTGCGGCCGGCCTCCTGCTGCAGCGTCGACGTCGTGAACGGCGCGTACGGACGGCGCTTGCCCGGCTTGGCCTCGACCTTGGTGACGGTGGCCTCGGCCGCCGCGTCGAACGCCGTCGCGAGCGCACGAGCGGCCTGCTCGTCGAGCACGACGACGGCGCGCTTGAGCTGGCCGCGGTCGTCGAAGTCGCGACCGGAGGCCAGCGAGGCCCCGTCGAGGCGCACGAGGCGCACGGAGAAGCCCTCGTCCTCGCGCGCCGCGCGCGCCTGGATACCCCAGTAGTCGGCGGAGACGAACGCCATGCGCTCGCGCTCGCGCTCGACGATCAGGCGCGTGGCGGCCGACTGCACGCGTCCGGCGCTGAGAGCCTGACCGCCGGCGCCGCTGCCGACCTTGCGCCAGAGCACGGGCGAGACGTCCCAGCCGTAGAGGCGGTCGAGGATCCGTCGGGTCTCCTGCGCGTCGACGAGCGCGAGGTCCAGCTCGCGCGTGCGGTCGACCGCTGCGCGGATGGCGTCCTTGGTGATCTCGTGGAACACCATGCGCTTGACGGGCACCTTGGGCTTGAGCGTCTCGAGCAGGTGCCACGCGATGGCCTCGCCCTCGCGGTCCTCATCGGTGGCGAGCAGGACCTCGGAGGCGCTCTTCACCGCCCGCTTCAGCTCGGAGACGGTCTTGGTCTTGCGGTCGCTGACGACGTAGTAGGGGTCGAATCCGTTGTCGATGTCGATCGAGTACTTGCCGTACGCGGCGCGATCCTTCTCGGGGATGTCGCGCTTGTCGGCCAGGTCACGGATGTGACCCACCGAGCTGAGCACCTCGTAATCGTCGCCGAGGTAGCCCTGGATCGACCTCATCTTCGTCGGTGACTCGACGATGACGAGCTTCTTGCCTGATGACAACGGGTGTCCTTTCGTCGTTGCACACAATACATAAGGAGCGATGTGCGTCTGCTCGCGCTTGTTCGACGTCGGATCATCCGGGCAGCGGCGGCGGACCCGCGCGCGCAGTGGCATCGACCGGCAGGCCCGCGAAGCTCGCGCCCACGGTGACGGTCGCGATCAGCCCGTTGAGCGCGCAGGATGCGACGCTCGCGCGCTGCGCCCCGGCGACCTCGGCTGCCCGCGCGCAGGGGTCGCCCGGGACGGCACCGCTGGCGGCGTCGGCAGCCGCGAGCGCGGCGGCATCCGCGACGCTCGCGATGCGCTGACTCTCGACCGCGGCGGCTCCCGCCGCCGTGAGTCCGAGCATGAGCACGGCCGTTGCACCGGCGACCCCGGCGGCGAGCGCGGACCCTGCCATGGCGGATCACAGTCCTCCGTCGAGGGCACAGCTCGCCGCACGCAGCGGGACCGGGACGCCCGCGACGCGCACGTCCACGCTCGCGGTCACGCACACGAGCTCACCGTTCCACGACACCGCCGACCGCGCGCCGCCGACTTGCGCGACCACGCCGGCGGCGCGGCCCTCGGGCTCGCCGCGCGCCACCAGCCGCGCACCGTCGGCGGCGACGTCCTGCAGCCGCACCTGGGTCGCGGCCGCCAACAGAGCGCCGATGCCGAGCGCCACGACGATCACGACGGCGGGGAGCGCCACAGCGAGTTCCGCGGCCACCGAGCCGCGCTCCCCCGCCGTCGACCGCTCCCCGCCGCCGCGCGGGGACGCGTCGCGACGGGATGCGACGCGTCGGATCACGCGACCGACAGCGCGCGGCGGACGAGATCGGTCAGGATCTCGCGCACCTCGCCCGAGCGCATGATGACGACGAGCACGCCCGCGAACGCGACGGCGGCCATCGTGACGATGGCGTACTCCGCGGTGGAGGCGCCGGTGTCGTCGGCGAGCAGGTCGGCGACCCCGCGCGGGGCGGGCTCGGAGGCGAAATCGATCATGACGGTGTCCTTTCTTCGAAACGGGTGGCCCGGGAGGGCCGTGGATCACCCGGGCAGGGCCGGGAGCGGGGTGGCGGAGAGCACGCCCAGCAGCATGGG
>NZ_JAPSJA010000215.1 GCF_031178525.1 Microbacterium sp. | reverse complement strand
TCACGACGCTGCAGATCACCGTCTCGCGCCTCGCGTCGGGCCTCCCGGTGGGCGGCGACCTCGAGTACGCCGACGAGGTCACGCTCGGCCGCGCCTTCGAGGGCCGCCGCGCGATCTGAGGTGCTGCTGGCCGAGACGCGCGTGCGCTGATCACGGCCATCTTCCGACGCCGGACCGCCATCGGCCGCGCGACGTCGGATGCCCGTGGCAGGATCGGCGCGTGCCATCCTCCCGGTTCTCCACGCGCGGCTGGGTGCTCTTCGCGATCATGGCGGTCGTGTGGGGCATGCCCTACCTGTTCATCCGCGAGGCGGTCGAGACGTTCTCGCCGGCCGCGGTCGTCGCGATCCGCACGGGCGGCGCGGCGCTCCTGCTGCTGCCGTTCGCCCTCAGACGCCAGGCGAACGGACGCAACGCGCTCAGGCCCGCCCTGCAGAAGTGGCCGTGGGTGCTCGCCTTCGCGGCGATCGAGATGGCGGGTCCCTTCGTGCTGCTCGCACACGCCGAGCAGACGATCTCCTCGGGCCTGACGGGCCTGCTCGTCGCGACCGTGCCGCTGTTCGCGACCGTGATCGCGGTCCTGCGCGGCGACCGCACCGCGCTGCGCCCGATGCGCACGACCGGCCTCGCCCTCGGCTTCGCGGGCGTGGCGATCGTGGCGCTCGGCAGCGCCGGGGGAGCGAGCGCCGACCTCGTGGCGATGGGCGAGGTCCTGCTCGTCGCGGTCCTGTACGCGATCGCGCCGTTCATCGTGGCGCGCAAGCTCCACGACGTGCCGTCGCTCGGCACCATCACGCTCGCGCTCGGGGTCGTGGGCCTCGGCTACACGCCCATCGCGCTGGTCACGACCGACCAGGCGCCCGCCGCGAACAGCGTGGTGTCGATCGTCCTGCTGACGGTCGTCTGCACGGCCGTGGCCTTCATCGCCTTCTTCGCGCTGATCGCCGAGGTCGGGCCCGTGCGCGCGCCGCTGTTCACCTACGTGAACCCGGTCGTCGCGATCGCTCTGGGCGTCATCATCCTCGCCGAGCCGCTGAGCCCCGCGCTGCTGATCGGCTTCCCGGTCGTGATCGCCGGCTGTCTGCTCGCCGCGGGCGGCCTGCCGCGCCGCAACGGGAAGGATCCGGCCGTGCCGATCCTGTCGGAGCCCGACCCGATCGCGCTGGCCCGGCAGAAGCGCCGGCGCTGAGCCGGCGGCGGATCAGAACGAACCGCCGCCGTCGAAGCCCCCGCCGCCGTCGAAGCCACCGCCCCCGCCCCCGCCCCAACCCCCGGAGCCGGAGGCCCCGCCGTCCCAGCCGCCTCCGGAGCCGTCGCCGCCCCCCGAGTCGCGGCCCGAACCGGGGCCGCCGTCGCCCGAGGACCCGCCGTCGCCGGCGGAACCCGAACCGCCCGAGTCGTCCTTGCGGCCGCCGTCCGTGCCGACGAGGCCGGTGCCGACCGCGAGGCCCGCCGCGGCGTACAGCATCGGGTCGGCGCCGCGGCGCTCCGCCTCGCGACGGCGGCGCTCCTGCTCGCCCGCCCCGCCGGGCCGGCGGCCCCGCGCGAGCTGGACGACCACCGTGACGATCGCGCCGATGATCACCAGACCGGCGACGAGTCCGATGACCGGCGTCATGCTCTCTGGGATGTCCATCGCCCGCCTCCTGTAGTCGTTGCCGTCACAGTATCCGGCGCGCGCGGTCGTGTCACCAGGCGTTCTGCGTCGATTCCGCGCCGTCGTGAAGGCATCTCGCAAAGCGTCCGCGCGACCGGAAGAGCGGGATGTCACATGGTCGGGAGGGGCGCTGACGCGTCCCTAAGATGTTCGGAGCAGGGCGGGAATCCGAGACGTCCTGGATCCCGGGAGTACCCAGTGGCACTGATCGTGCAGAAGTTCGGCGGCTCGTCCGTCGCCGACGCCGAGAGCATCAAGCGGGTCGCGAAGCGCATCGTCGACACGCGTCGCGAGGGCAACGACGTGGTCGTGGCCGTCAGCGCGATGGGCGACACCACCGACGAGCTGCTCGACCTCGCGGCACAGGTCGCGCCCATCCCGGCGCCGCGCGAGCTCGACCTGCTGCTCTCGAGCGGCGAGCGCATCTCGATGGCGCTGCTCGCGATGGCGATCCACTCGATGGGCTACGAGGCGCGGTCCTTCACCGGCAGCCAGGCCGGCATGCGGACGACAGCCGACCACGGCAGCGCGCGCATCGTCGACGTCACCCCCACGCGGCTGCGTGCCGCGCTGGATGACGGCGCGATCGTGATCGTCGCGGGCTTCCAGGGCGTCAACCCGGACAACGACGACATCACGACGCTCGGCCGCGGCGGATCCGACACGACCGCCGTGGCCCTCGCCGCCGCCCTCGGCGCGGACGTGTGCGAGATCTACAGCGACGTCGACGGCATCTTCACGGCCGACCCGCGCGTGATCCCTCGCGCTCGGAAGCTCGACACCGTCACGGCCGAGGAGATGCTCGAGCTGGCCGCCAACGGCGCGAAGGTGCTGTACATCCGCGCCGTCGAGTACGCCCGTCGCCACGGCGTGCTCATCCACGCCCGGTCCACGTTCACCGCGAACGAGGGCACCTACGTCCTGGGGGAGGGCATGACCGACCCCCGCACCACCCACAAGGAGTCAGCGATGGCCGACGTCATCGGCATGGAGGAGCCCGTCGTCACGGGCGTCGCGATCGATCAGAGCCAGGCGAAGATCACCGTCGTCGGCGTCCCCGACGTGCCGGGGTCCGCCGCCGCGATCTTCTCGCTCGTCGCGAAGACGGGCGCGAACATCGACATGATCGTGCAGAACGTGCAGTCGGCCCAGCCCGGACGCACGGATATCTCGTTCACGCTGCCGAAGCAGTCGGCGGCCGAGGTGCTGAAGGTCCTCACCGCCGAGCAGGAGGCGATCGGCTACGAGAGCATCGTGCACGACGACCAGATCGGCAAGCTCTCGGTCGTGGGCGCGGGCATGCGCACGCACTCCGGTGTGTCTCTCACCCTCTTCGAGGCGCTGAGCGAGGCGGGCGTCAACATGGAGATGATCTCGACCTCCGAGATCCGGATCTCCGTCGTGCTGCGCGGCGACGAGCTCAACGAGGCCGCGCGTGCGGTGCACACGGCCTACGGCCTCGACAGCGAGATCGAGGCGACGGTCTACGCCGGCACCGGGCGCTGAGCCGTGATCGACGCGCTCACGCTGCCCGCCACGCTCACGGCTCGCGACGGCGAGTTCTCGGTCCGCGCCGCCGCGCCGGACGATCTCGAACCGCTCGTCGCGCTGATCTCGGGCGACCCTGTCAGCGCCGCCCGCGGCGACACCGCCTCACCCCAGGACCGCGATGCGTACGCGCGCGCACTCGACGCGATCCAGGAAGACCCGCGCAACGTCCAGCTGGTCGCCGAGCGCGACGGAGACGTGATCGGCACGCTGCAGCTGACGCTGATCCCCGGCATCTCGCGCCGCGGCTCCGCTCGGCTGCAGGTCGAGGCCGTGCGGGTGCGCGACGACCAGCGCTCCGCCGGCATCGGCCGCGCTCTCATGCGCTGGGTCGGCGAGGTCGCACCCGCACTCGGTGCGCAGCTGGTCCAGCTCACGTCCGACGCGCAGCGCGTGGACGCCCATCGCTTCTACGAGCGGCTCGGGTACGAGGCCTCGCACGTCGGGTACAAGCTGCATGTCTGAGATCCGGATCAGGCCCGTCACGGCCGAGGACAGGCCCGCCTGGGCGGACCTGTTCCGCGCGTACCGCGACTTCTACGCCCTGACGCCGGATGACACGGTCGTCGAGACCGTGTGGGGCTGGCTGATGGACGATGCGCACGAGCTGCAGGGCCTCGTGGCGCAGCAGGACGGCACCCCGATCGCGATCGCGCACTGGCGCCGCTTCGCGCGCCCGTCACGCGGCGGCACCGCGATCTTCCTCGACGACCTCTTCACGGCACCGGACGCGCGCGGCGGCGGGATCGGCCGTGCGCTGATCGCG
>NZ_JAPSJA010000214.1 GCF_031178525.1 Microbacterium sp. | reverse complement strand
GCTGCTCCAGCTCGGGCAGGTAGTTGTGGCTGTCGCGCATGCGCAGCCGCAGCTCGGTGTTGGCGCGGCGCGCCTCCTCGGGCGTGGCGATCGCCTCGCTCTCGCGGCGCTGCAGCTCGCGGTGCAGACCGAGGACGGACTCGATCGTCTCGTCGGACAGCGTCTTCGTGACCTTGATGGGGGCGATGCCGAGACTGCGGAACACCGAGCTCGACTGCGCCTTCTCCAGCTCGATCTCGAGGGCCGCGCGCCGGTTCGGCGGCTCGCCGGAGATCAGGTCGGTGACGGCGGTGTCGGTGGCTGCGGCGATCGCCTGCAGGAGCGACAGCTTGGGCTCGCGCTTGCCGTTCTCGATCAGGCTGAGCTGGCTGCCCGCGACACCGACCGCGGCACCGAGCTCATCGAGAGTGAAGCCTTGCTGCAGCCGGTAGTGCCGGATGCGGTGCCCGAGCGTCTTGAGCTCGATGCCGGTCTTCTGATCGTCCCGCGGGGTCATTCCTTCAGCTTAGCTAAAGAATCCGGATTCTTTTGGGCTTCGGGGGCGGAAAGCGACGCCCCGGGAGGGTCATCCTGGATAAGCCCCCCGCAACTCTCCCCTCGTGGGAAAGACGGATAGGAACCTGAGCATGGCCATCATCGAGAGCCCCACCGCCCGCGCGACCAGCCCCCTCGCGGCATACGGCGCCCAGCCGGCGGTGCAGGGACCCGGCATGGCGGCCCTCGTTGCGTGGGTGGAGGAGATCGCTGCCCTCACGAAGCCCGACCGCATCCACTGGGTCGACGGGTCCGCCGAGGAGCACGAGGCACTCCTGGCGCAGATGGTCGCGGACGGCACGCTCATCAAGCTCAACGACGCCAAGCGTCCCGGGTCGTACCTCGCCCGCTCGGACGAGGCCGACGTCGCCCGCCTGGAGTCGAGGACCTTCATCTGCTCCGACAAGCAGGAGGACGCCGGCCCCACCAACAACTGGGCCGAGCCGGCCGAGATGCGCGCGACCCTGCGGCCGCTGTTCGACGGCTCCATGCGCGGCCGCACCATGTTCGTCGTGCCGTTCTCCATGGGCAAGGTCGGCGGCCCGATCTCCCAGCTCGGCGTGCAACTCACCGACAGCCCGTACGCCGTCGCGTCGATCGAGATCATGACGCGGGTCGGCGTCGAGGTGACGAAGCTCATCGCGCAGGGCGCACCCTGGGTGCGCACGGTCCACTCTGTGGGATCGCCGCTGCACCACGGCGACGACGACGTGGCGTGGCCGAGCAACGACGAGAAGTACATCGTGCACTTCCCGGACACGCTCGAGGTGTGGTCGTTCGGCTCCGGGTACGGCGGCAACGCGATTCTGGCGAAGAAGTGCTACGCGCTGCGCATCGCGTCGGTGATCGGCCGCGACCAGGGCTGGATGGCCGAGCACATGCTGCTCATCCGCGTGATCGACCCGCAGGGCAGGGCGTACCATGTGGCGGCCGCGTTCCCGTCCGCCTGCGGCAAGACCAACCTCGCAATGCTGCGTCCGACCATCCCCGGCTGGAAGGTCGAGACGCTCGGCGACGACATCACGTGGATCCGTCCCGGCGAGGACGGCCGCCTCTACGCCATCAACCCCGAAGCCGGGTTCTTCGGCGTCGCGCCCGGCACCGGGGAGTCGACCAACGTCACGGCCGTCGAGACGCTGTGGGGCAACGTCCTGTTCACGAACGTCGCGCTCACGGACGACGGCGACGTGTGGTGGGAGGGCCTCACTGACGAGGCGCCCGCACACCTGATCGACTGGCGCGGCGAGGACTGGACGCCCGACGCCGGCCGTCCCGCCGCCCACCCCAACTCGCGCTTCACGGTCTCGGCCGCCCAGGCGCCGTCGATCGCGGACGACTGGGAGGAGGCGGTGCCGCTCGATGTCATCCTGTTCGGCGGACGTCGCGCGACGAACGTGCCCCTCGTCGTGGAGGCGTTCGGCTGGGAGCACGGCGTGTTCCTGGGATCGAACATCTCGTCCGAGCGCACCGCCGCAGCGGAGGGCAGGGTCGGCGAGCTGCGTCGCGACCCGTTCGCCATGATGCCGTTCTGCGGCTACAACATGGCCGACTACTTCGGCCACTGGCTCGAGATGGGCCGCCTCGCGTCGCAGCTGCCCAAGGTGTACCAGGTCAACTGGTTCCGCCGCGGCGCCGACGGGCGCTTCCTGTGGCCCGGCTTCGGTGACAACTCGCGCGTGATCGACTGGATCGTCCGGCGCCTGCAGGGCGAGGCCGACGCGGTCGAGACGCCGATCGGCCCCGTGCCCGCGCCCGGCTCCCTGAACCTCTCGGGGCTCGACGTGCCGCAGCAGGATCTCGACGAGTTGTTCGAGATCGACGCCGACGCGTGGCTCGAGGAAGCGGATCTCACCGACGAGTTCTACGCCCTCTTCGGGGAGCGGACGCCCGTCGAGCTGCGGGAGCAGCTCGACGGGCTCCGCGCCCGCCTCAAGGCCGCGAAGGACTGACCGCACACGGTCCTTCGCCGCGAACGATCCGGACCCGGCGCCGCACACGCCCCGGATCAGACGCACCTCAAACGGCCCGCCCCTCTTCCGATCCGGGGGCGGGCCGTTTTCCTCTCTGCGTGAGATCACTCGGTCTGGCAGGGTGATGACGTGGCAAACTCGCCGTCCGGGGAATCCGTCGCACAGCGGATCGTGCGGGTGCTCGAGACCTTCGACGCCGATCGCTCCGTGCAGACCGCATCGCAGATCGCCCGCCGCGCGGGGCTGCCCGTGTCGACCGCGCACCGCCTGGTGGCCGAGCTCGTCGCGACCGGCCTGCTCGACCGGGACGGCGACGGCCGCCTGCATCTGGGCATGCACCTGTGGGAGGTCGCCCAGCGCGGGTCCCGTGCTCTGCGGCTGCGACAGGTCGCGCTGCCCCATATGGAGCGCGTGCAGGCGCGCGTCCGCGAGCACACCCAGCTCGCGGTGCTCGAGCAGGGCGAGGCGCTTTTCCTGGAGCGCCTGTCCGATCCGGACGCCGTCTCGAACATCACGCGGATCGCGGGACGCCTGCCTCTGCACGCGTCCTCCTCCGGGCTCGTGCTGCTCGCCTTCGCCGACGAGGCGATTCAGGAGAGTGTCCTGTCCGCGCCGCTCGACGCGGTATCGGAGGCGACCGTGACGGATCCGGCCGACCTGCGCGCGCTGCTCGCGCAGATCCGCCGCGAAGGGGTCGTCGTGGCGCGCGGATTCGTGGAGCCGGTGTCATCGGGCATCGCCGTCCCGATCCGGCAGCGCGGGAGGGTGATCGCGGCGCTGTCGGTGATCCTGCCGCGCGATGCGCCGACCGCGGGCGCAGCCGACGAACTGCGGCGGGCCGCCGCCGCCATCGCGCACGGGCTCGACGCGCCGGTTCTCTAGCTTCCCGTTCAACGGGTAACTGCTGGTGTGGGAGCCGGCCCTTCGTGAGACTCGGAGGGACCCGGCAGCGGTGCCGGGTGAGCCGTCGAAGGAGATGACATGACCGAACGCACCGCCGTGGCGATCGTGGGAGCGGGGCCGGCCGGACTGCTGCTGTCGCACCTGCTCGATCGGGCGGGCATCGCGTCGATCGTGATCGAGTCGCGCTCGCGCGAGGAGGTCGAGACCACGATCCGCGCCGGCATCCTCGAGCAGGGCACGGTCGAGATCCTGCGGGAGACCGGCGCCTCCGACCGCGTCTCGACGGTCGGCAGCCGGCACGACGGCATCGAGCTGCGGTTCGAGGGCGAGGGGCACCGCGTCGACTTCGCCGCCTCGGTCGGGCGCGGCGTATGGCTCTATCCCCAGCACGAGGTGCTCAAGGACCTCATCGCGGCGCGGACCGGTGCAGACCAGGACCTGCGCTTCGGCGTGCGCGCGATCGCCGTGGAGGACGCCGAGTCCGCGCGGCCGCGCGTGATCGCCACCGGGGCGGACGGCGAGCGGATCGAGATCGAGGCGGATGTCGTCGTCGGGTCGGACGGATCGCG
>NZ_JAPSJA010000213.1 GCF_031178525.1 Microbacterium sp. | reverse complement strand
GATACGGCGCGATCACGTCGCCCGAGATGCGCAGGTCGAGCACCAGGAACGGGCGGGCGTCGGCCGGCTCGCTCGCCCACGTCGCCAGGCGGTCGAGGTCGGCCAGGCGCTCGACGACGACGCCCTCCGCGCCCGCCGCGCGTCCGAGCGCGGCGAAATCGACCTGCGGGATCCGCATCGGGCCCTCGTGCAGCCCCTTCAGGCCGTAGAGGTTCACCTCGGCGCCGTACGCCGCGTCGTTCCAGACGACGGCGAGGCCCCGCCCGCGCGCCGTGCGCACGGCGGTCTCCAGGTCGGCCAGGGCCATCAGGCCGCCCCCGTCGCCCGTCGTAAGCACCACCGTCGCGTCCGGTTCCGCCTGCGCCGCACCCGCGACGCTCGGCCAGCCGAGGCCGATCGACTGGAACGCCGTGCCGATCATGACCATCCGTCCGGGCGACGCGACGGGCCAGAACATGTTCGCCCACGCGATGAAGTGGCCGCCGTCGCTCACGACCACGCGGTCCTCCGGCAGCAGGGCGCCGATGCGAGCCGCCGCGGCGCGCGGATCGAGCCGGCCGTCGGGGGCGAGCTCGCCCTCGACGAGCTGGCGGCGCAGGGCGTCCATGTCCAGGTCGTCGCGCCAGGTCGCGCGGGCGCCGATCGCGGCCACCTCGTCGGCGAGCAGCTCCGCCACGATGCGGGCATCGCCACGGATGTATTCGCCGACGCGCGGGTGTGTCGCGGTCGCGGCGATGTCGACCTGGATCAGGCGCGCTTCCGGCTGCAGCAGCTCGCCGAAGCGCATGGTGAACGGGCTGAGGCTCGCCCCGATCGCGACGACGACGTCGGCGGTGTGGACGAGTTCCATGGCGCCCGGCGCGCCGAAACCGCCCGTGACGCCGAGGTCGTGCGCCGCGTCGGGGAACACGCCGCGTCCGAGCGCCGTGCTGGCGGTCACGGCGCCGGCGGCCGACGCGAGCCTGCCGAGCGCTCGGCCGGCGCCTGCCAGCCAGGCGCCGCGGCCCGCGAGCAGGACGGGTCGCTTGGCCTCCGCGAGGGCGTGCGCGGCCCGGCGGATCGCGGCCCGCGCGTCCGGCGAGGGGGCGACCGGATCCGGCATCCGCGGATCCGGGATCTCGGGCAGCGGGCCCGCCTCGAGTGTGGGGGTGTCGTACGGCAGCGCGAGGACCACGGGCGTGCGGTTCGCCAGCGCGTGCTCGATCGCGATCACGGTCGTGGCGGCCGCGTCGAGGCGGCCGACGGTGTACGTCCGCACGCCGACCACGGAGGCCAGCGCGATCTGGTCGACGTCCCACGGGCGCGGTCCGGGGGTGGGCTGATCGCCGACGACGAGGATCAGCGGGATGCGCGCCTGTGCCGACTCCGCGAGCGCCGTGAGCGTGTTCGTGAACCCCGCGCCGTAGGTCGTCGTGGCTGCCGCGATCCGGCCCGACACCCGGAAGTGCGCGTCGGCGGCGACGACGGCACCGGCCTCGTGACGGACGGCGGTGTAGGACGTTCGGGTGCCGCGCAGTAGGGCGTCGAGGAAGTACGCGTTGCCGTTGCCCATGAGACCGAAGACCTGGTCGATGTGGCGGGAGAGCGCGGCGGCGACGTGCGCGGAGACGGTGGGCATGGCGATGCCTTTCGAGACGGGTGGACGAGCCGGCAGGTGCCGCTCCTGCGGCACCCGGGTCAGGTACTCCGTATGTGTCTCGCCGCCGTCTTCGGCAGTGCTTCGTGCCCCTTTTTCGAGCACCGGCTCTGATCGTCGAGCCGGACGGGCACGATCCTAACCGCTTGCGGGCGACGCGACGCGCACCTAGACTGCCAGTGATCGATAAGCGAACGACGCGTTCGATTATCGAACACGCGGGCGGCGATGTGGCCGCCCGCCCGTATCGATGGAGATCGAGGAGAGACCCGTGCAGTTCCACCACCACGGTTACGTGTCCGGCGACCCGCGGGTCCAGCCCGCCGCAGGGATCGGCCTCGATCGCGCCGCCGAGCTCCCCGACGAGATGGACGTGCTGATCGTCGGCGCCGGGCCCGCCGGCATGATCGCCGCCGCGCAGCTGTCGCAGTTCCCCGGCGTCTCGACGCGCATCATCGACCGGCGCCCCGGGCGCCTCGCGGTCGGGCAGGCGGACGGCATCCAGGCCCGCACGGTCGAGACCTTCCAGGCGTTCGGCTTCGCGAATCGGATCATCGACGAGGCCTACCGGATCACCGAGATGTGCTTCTGGAAGCCGGATCCGGAGAATCCCCGCAACATCGTGCGCTCCGCGCGCACGCCGGACGACCCGCACGGGATGAGCGAGTTCCCGCACCTGATCGTGAACCAGGCCCGCGTGCTCGACTACTTCGCGGAGTACGCCCGCAATGCGCCGGGCCGCGTCGAGCCCGACTGGGGCTGGGACTTCGTCACGCTCGCGGTCGAGGAGGGCGAGTATCCCGTGGCGGTGACGCTGCGCCGCGCGGCCGAGGCGGGAGCGTCGGCCGGCGCCGCGGCGGGGGAGGAGCGCGTCGTCCGTGCGAAGTACGTGCTCGGCGCTGACGGTGCGCGCAGCCGCGTGCGCGAGGCGATCGGGCGTCGCCTCGAGGGCGACCAGGCGTTCCACGCCTGGGGCGTCATGGACGTGCTCGCCGAGACCGACTTTCCGGACATCCGCTTGAAGTGCGCGATCCAGTCCCACGACGGCGGCAGCATCCTGCACATCCCGCGCGAGGGCAATCACCTGTTCCGCATGTACGTCGATCTCGGCGAGGTGCCGCACGACGACAACGGACGGGTCCGCCTCACGACGCAGGAAGAGGTGGAGGAGCGGGCGAACCGCATCCTGCACCCGTACACCGTGAACGTGAAGCATGTCGCGTGGCGCAGCGTGTACGAGGTCGGTCACCGCGTCACCGACAAGTTCGACGACGTGCCGCACGATGAGGTCGGCGCCCGCACCCCGCGCGTGTTCATCGCGGGGGACGCGTGCCACACGCACTCCGCCAAGGCCGGCCAGGGCATGAACGTCTCGATGCAGGACGGCTGGAACCTGGCGTGGAAGCTCGGACACGTGCTCGAGGGCCGCGCGCCCGAGTCGCTTCTCGACACGTACTCGGCCGAGCGTCAGGAGATCGCGGTCAACCTGATCGAGTTCGACAAGGAATGGTCCTCGCTCATGGCCAAGCGGCCCGAGGACATGGAGGACCCCTCGCAGCTCGAGGACTTCTACATGAAGACGATCGAGTTCCCGGCGGGATTCATGACGCAGTACGCGCCATCGATGCTCATCGCGGGCGATGAGCATCAGGATCTCGCGACGGGCTTCCCGATCGGCAAGCGCTTCAAGTCGCATCCGATCACGCGCGTGTGTGACGCGACCCCCCAGCACCTGGGGCACCACCACCGGGCCGACGGGCGCTGGCGCGTGTACGTGTTCGCCGATGCGGCGGCGGCGGGGGAAGCGTCCAAGACGGCGGATCTCGCCGAGTGGATCCTCTCCTCACCCGACTCGCCGGTCGTCGCGTTCACCCCCGAGGGTGCGGACGTCGACGCCTGGTTCGACGTCAAGGTCGTCTACCAGCAGGACCACACGGAGGTCGAGATGGACCGCGTGCCGCCGGTCTTTCTGCCGAAGGTGGGACCGTTCGGGGTCACGGACTACGAGAAGGTCTACGCCGCCGCCCCGACCGACGACATCTTCGACGCGCGCGGCATCAGCCGCGACGGAGCGATCGTCGTCGTGCGGCCCGACCACTATGTCGCGAACGTGCTGCCGCTGGATGCCACGGAAGCGCTCGCGGACTTCTTCGCGGGCATCTTCCGGAAGCAGCCGGCCGCGGTCTGAGTCAGGCGCCGAGAGCGCGCGCGATGTTCGCGGCGGCGACATGCAGCCGCTCGGCGATCTCCGCCTCGGGATGTGTGAGCGAGACGTGGATCGCGGCGACCGAGGCGAGCGGCTGGCCGGGCAGCACGAGCGGCACGGCCACGGACCACAGCGAGGGCACGACCTC
>NZ_JAPSJA010000212.1 GCF_031178525.1 Microbacterium sp. | reverse complement strand
CCGATCGCGCCGAGCGCGCGGAACGCGTCCTCCCACGGCACGTCGCCGTGCCCGGTCGAGACGAAGTCCCACCCGCGACGCGGGTCCCCCCACGGCAGGTGCGAGCCGAGGATGCCCGATCGACCCGTCGCCGGCCGCAGGCGCGTGTCCTTGCAGTCGACGTGATAGATCCGGTCCGCGAAGTCGGTGATGAAGCCGATCGGATCGACCCCCTGCCAGAACATGTGGCTCGGGTCCCAGTTCAGGCCGAACGCCTCCCGGTGCTCGATCGCCTCGAGCGTGCGCACGGTCGTCCAGTAGTCGTACGCGATCTCGGACGGATGCACCTCGTGCGCGAACCGCACGCCCTCGCCGTCGAACACGTCGAGGATCGGGTTCCACCGGGTCGCGAAATCCTCGTAGCCGGCGTCGATGCGCTCGGCCGGCACGGGCGGGAACATCGCCACGTACTGCCAGATGCTCGACCCCGTGAAACCCACGACCGTGTCGATCCCGAGCTTGCGGGCCACGCGCGCCGCGCGCTTCATGTCCTCCGCGGCGCGCTGCCGCACCCCCTCGGCCTCGCCGTCGCCCCACACGTACGGGCGCACGATCGCCTGGTGTCGGAAGTCGATCGGGTCGTCGCACACCGCCTGACCGGCCAGGTGGTTCGAGATCGCCCACGCCTTGAGCCCGTGACGGTCGAGGATCTCGAGGCGAGAGCGGACGTACTCGTCGTCCTCGTCCGCCCGCTTCAGGTCGAGGTGGTCGCCCGACGCCGCGATCTCCAGCCCGTCGTAGCCCCACTCCGCCGCGAGACGCGCGACCTCCTCGAACGGCAGGTCGGCCCACTGGCCGGTGAACAGCGTGACGGGGTGCGAGGCGTCGCTCATGTCGTTGCTCCTTCGGAAGGGATGTCGATCCAGCGGTCTTCGACGGCGGCGGCGAGCACGGCCTCGGTCAGCACGGCGGCGCGGGCGCCGTCCGCGAAGCGCGGCAGACCGCCGGGTTCCTCGCCGCGGACGGCGGCGTAGGTGTCGCGGGCGAACGCCGTGAACGCGTCGAGGTACCCCATCGGGTGCCCGGACGGCACGACCGACAGGCGCGCGGCATCCGTGGACAGGACGCCCGCATCGCGCGAGAGGACCCGCGACGCGTCGCGCCCGCCGAGCCACAGCTCGTCCGGGTGCTCCTGATCGAACGCGATCGCGCCGGCGCTGCCCGACACCTCGATCGTCAGGGCGTTCTTGCGCCCCGCGGCGACCTGCGACACCAGCAGCGATCCGATCGCGCCGCCCGCCGTCTCCACGACGACCGCCACGGCGTCCTCCGTCGTGACCGTGGAACCGGCGCGCTCGGGATACGCGGTCTGCGTGCGCGCGGCGATCCGGGCGATCCGGTCCCCCGCGACGAACTCGAGCAGGTCGACCAGGTGCGAGCCGATGTCGCCGAAGGCGCGCGAAGCCCCACCCGCCACCGGATCGACGCGCCAGTTCTGCTCGCCGGGCTCGAGCAGCCAGTCCTGCAGGTACGAGCCGCGCAGGGTCAGCATGCGCCCGATGTCGCCCGCCGCGACCCGCGCGCGCGCCTCGCGCGCCATCGGGTGGAAGCGGTAGACGAACGGCACCGTCGCGACGACGCCCCCGGCCGCCCCGACAAGCCGCACGGCATCGGCGGCGGTCGTCGCGAGGGGCTTCTCGCACACCACGTGCGTGCCGGCGCCGATCACCGCGAGCGACTGCTCGAGGTGCCACCGGTTGGGCGAGCACACGTGCACGACGTCGACGCGGTCGATCAGCTCCTCGAGCGACGCGGCGGCGTGCGGCACGGCGAGCTCGGCGGCCGCCTGCGCCGTGCGATCCGGTGCCGACGACAGGATCGCCTCGACGTGCGCGCCCGCGGCGCGCGCGGCATGCGCGTGCGTACGCGCCATGAACCCGCCGCCGACGATCCCGACCCGCAGGGTCCCCGCACCTGAGCTCACTTGACCGCTCCCGCCGACAGTCCGGAGATGAGGTGGCGCTGCACGATCAGGAAGCCGATCAGCACGGGCAGCGACACGACGACGGACGCGGCCATCATCTGGTTCCAGTAGACATCCGTCTGCGACGCGTAGGCGCGCAGGCCGATCGAGAGCGTGCGCGTGTCGGCGTTCGTCAGCACGCTCGCGAACAGCACCTCGCTCCAGGACGTGATGAAGCAGTACACCGCCACGGCGATGATGCCGGGGCGCGCCACCGGGAGCACCACGCGCACCAGGGCACCGAAGCGGCCGAGGCCGTCGATCATCGCCGCCTCCTCGAGCGCGCGCGGCATCGCGGCGAAGAAGCCCGACAGCATCCAGATCGAGAACGGCAGCGAGAACGTCATGTACGTGATGATCAGGCCGAGGTAGCTGCCGTTGAGCTGCACCCCCACCGTCCGCTGGATCTGCGTGAAGATCAGGTACAGCGGCAGCAGGAACAGGATGCCCGGGAACATCTGCGTCGACAGCACGATCAGGCTGAAGCTGCGCGCGCCCGGGAAGCTGAACCGCGACAGCGCGTACGCCGCCAGGATCGCCAGGATCACCGACAGCGTCGTCGCGAACACGGTCACGATCAGGCTGTTGGTGAAGTAGTGCGCCAGCGGGACGGTCGTCCAGATGTCGACGTACGGCTGGAACGTGATCTCCGACGGGAACCACTGGAACAGGCCGCGCACATCCTGGAGCGGCTTGATCGAGGTCGTCAGGATCACGTACAGCGGCACGACCACGATGAGCGTGAGGAACACGAGCCCGAAGGCCCGGAGGATGCGGAACCCGCGCGTCTCAATCATCGACCGTCTGTCCCTTCGGCAGGACGAGCCGGATGTAGAACGCCGACGCGATCAGCAGCACGATTAGCAGCAGGACGCTGAGGGCGCCGCCCACGCCGAAGTTCCAGTTGTTGAAGGACTGCTGATAGATGAGCGGGGAGATCAGGGTCGCCTCCTCGGGCGAGGCGGGGCCGAACAGCAGGTACGGCACGTCGAACTGGTTGAACACCCACAGGCTGAGCATGAGCAGCAGCACCACGTTGGCGTGCCGGATCATGGGCAGAGTGATGCCGGTGAACTGCTTCCACAGGCTCGCGCCGTCGAGCGAGGCGGCCTCGTAGACCTCGTCCGGGATGGACTGCAGCGCCGCCAGCAGCATCAGGAACGCGAACGGCCAGAACTGCCATACGGTGACGACGATCACCACGATGAGCGAGTTGCCTCCGAGCAGCCAGAACGGCCGCTCCGACAGCACCCCCAGGTCGTCGACGAGCAGGCGGTTGAGCATGCCGTCGCGCTGGTTGAAGATGAACGCCCACGCGATGGTGGTCACGAACCCCGGCAGCGCGTAGGGCACGAGGAAAAGCGTGCGCAGCACGCCGTTGCCGCGGAACTTCGAGTTCAGCAGCACCGCCGCGAAGATGCCGAGCGACCACGCGATGGCGACCACGACGACCGTGTAGAACACGGTGCGCAGCAGGGCGGCGTAGAACTGGCTGCCGATGGGCCCGGCCGGATCCAGGCTCGTGAGGAAGTTCTGCAGGCCGATGAAGGGCGCTGCCACCCAGTTGGCGATCGACAGCTGGGTGAGCGAGAGGAAGGCGATCCACACGCCGAGCAGCATCGGGATGATGTGGATCAGCAGCTCCATCACCCCTGCGGGGGCGATGAGCGCGTACGGGAAGAGCGTGCGGCGCCGGCGGCGGGTGGTGGCGGGGGTGGGCCCGCGGCCCCGGCGCCCGGTGGTGATCACCTCCGTCGCGGAGGTCGGGGCGGTGGCGTGCGTGGTCATCCTGACTCCCATGCTCGGAGCGTGCTTCGCGGAGATCGTTCGGGCAGGGCTTCTCCTCCCGGGTGCGGCGCGTGGCGCGCACCCCGGGACGGAGACCGGATCGATCAGCTGGCCGGCATCTGCGCTTGCGCGTCCTCGAGCGCGGCGCGGACGTCGTCCTCCGTGACCTCCTCGCCCTGCGCGATGTCGGCGAACAAGCGGGCGAT
>NZ_JAPSJA010000211.1 GCF_031178525.1 Microbacterium sp. | reverse complement strand
CGCTGGCGGAGCCGGCGGCGTGAGCGGAGACGGGGCGCGCGAAGTGGCTGCACAGGACATCGTCCTCGGCGTCGACATGGGTACGACGGCGACGAAGGTCGTGGCGTACACGCCGGACGGGCGGCAGCTCGCGTCCTCATCGCACGGCTACCCGCTCGAGGAGCCGCACCCCGGTCACGCCGTGCAGGACCCGGATCTCATCCTGGGCGCCGTCTACGAGGGCGTCCGCGACGTGGTCGCCGACCTCGGCGCCGACCGGATCGCGGGGCTGTCGTTCTCGTCCGCCATGCACAGCCTGCTCGCGCTCGACGTCGAGCTGCAGCCGATGACCCCGGTCATCACCTGGGCGGACACGCGCGCGTCTGCGCAGTCCGAGCGGCTGCGCGCCTCGGCCAACGGGCTCGCACTGCACCGCCGCACGGGCACGCCGATCCACCCGATGTCGCCGCTGACGAAGCTGATGTGGTTCCGCGAGCAGGAGCCGCGGATCCGGCAGACCGCGGCCTTCTGGGTCGGCATCAAGGACTGGGTGCTGCTGCGGATGTGCGGCGCGCTCGTCGTCGACCACTCGCTCGCGTCGGCATCGGGCCTGATGGACATCCACACGCTCGCGTGGGATCAGGAGGCACTGGGGCTCGCGGGCATCCGCGAGGAGCAGCTGCCCGACCTCGTGGCGACCACGACCGTGCTCGACGGGCTCACGGAGGAGGCCGCGGCCGCGACCGGCCTGCGCATCGGGACGCGTGTCGTCGTGGGGGCGGGCGACGGTCCGCTGGCGAACCTCGGCGTGGGCGCCGTGCGCCCGGGTGTCGCGGCGTGCTCGATCGGCACCAGCGGTGCGCTGCGCGTCGCTGTCGACCGGCCGGCGGTCGACCCCCGCGGCGGTGTGTTCTGCTACGCCCTGACGGCCGATCGCTGGGTCATCGGCGGCGCCGTGAACAACGGCGGCATCGTGCTCGACTGGGTGCGCTCCGAGATCGCGGGGGGCGAGGTGCCGACCGAGGAGTTGCTCGACGAGGCCGCGACCGTGCCCGCCGGATCGGGCGGCCTGCTGATGCTGCCGTATCTGCTGAGCGAGCGCGCGCCGCACTGGAGCTCGGTCGCGCGCGGCGCGTACGTGGGCCTGACGCGCGGGCACCGGCGCGAGCATCTCGTGCGCGCGGCGGTCGAGGGCGTGGCGCTGCAGCTCTCGCTCGTGCTGCACTCGATGCGCGCCGCGGGCCTCGACATCCACGAGATCCGCGCGACGGGCGGCGTGATGCAGCATCCGGTCTGGCAGCAGACGCTCGCCGACGCGCTCGGCTCGCCCGTCGGGATGCTCGAGGAGCAGGAGGGCTCCGGGTTCGGCGCCGCGCTGCTCGGCATGGAGGCCCTCGGCCTCATCGAATCGATCGACGTGGCGGCCGACCTCGTGCCGGTGAGCCGCACGATCCGCAACCGTCCCGCCGACGCGGCCGTGTACGCGACCCTGCGGCCGCTGTTCGACGAGCTGTACGACGCGCTGTTCGCGGCGAACGCGCGCCTGCAGAAGCTCGCGCCGTCGCTGCCGCTGGCGTAACAGGGCGTCACCCCGCAATAGGATCGACGGGTGACTTCCGGCCGTTCGTTCTACATCACCACGCCGATCTACTACCCGAGCGACGTGCCCCACATCGGGCACGGCTACACGACGGTGGCGGCGGATGCGCTCGCGCGCTGGCACCGCCAGGCCGGGGACGACACCTGGATGCTCACCGGCACGGACGAGCACGGCCAGAAGATGATGCGCGCCGCGGCGGCGAACGGCGTCACGCCGCAGGAGTGGGTCGACAAGCTCGTGACCGAGGCCTGGTTCCCGCTGCTGAAGACGCTGGATGTCGCGAACGACGACTTCATCCGCACGACGCAGGAGCGTCACGAGACGCGCGCCCAGAAGTTCTGGCAGTCGATCTACGACCGCGGCTACGTGTACGCGGGCGAGTACGAGGCGCTGTACTGCGTCGGCTGCGAGGAGTTCAAGCCCGAGAGCGAGATCGTCGACGGCACCGGCCCGTTCGAGGGCCTCAAGGTCTGCGCGATCCACTCCAAGCCGCTCGAGCTGCTGCACGAGAAGAACTACTTCTTCCAGCTCAGCGAGTTCCAGGACCGCCTGCTGGCGCTGTACCGCGACCAGCCCGACTTCGTGCAGCCCGAGTCGGCGCGCAACGAGGTCGTGGCGTTCGTGCAGCAGGGCCTGAAGGACCTGTCGATCTCGCGCTCCGCGTTCGACTGGGGCATCCCGATCCCGTGGGACAGCTCGCACGTCCTGTACGTGTGGATCGACGCGCTGCTGAACTACGCCACGGCGATCGGCTACGGCTCGGACGAGGAGAACTTCGCCCGTCGCTGGCCCGGCTACCACGTCGTGGGCAAGGACATCCTGCGCTTCCACGCCGTGATCTGGCCGGCGATGCTGATGGCCGCGGGTTTGGACGTGCCCAAGGGCGTGTTCGCGCACGGCTGGCTGCTCGTGGGCGGCGAGAAGATGTCGAAGTCGAAGGCGACGGGCATCGCGCCCGAGACGCTCGTCGAGACGTTCGGCAGCGACGCGTTCCGCTTCTACTTCCTCTCTGCGATCGCCTTCGGCCAGGACGGCTCCTTCTCGTGGGAGGACCTGTCCGCGCGCTACCAGGCCGAGCTCGCGAACGGCTTCGGCAACCTCGCCTCGCGCACGATCGCGATGATCGGCAAGTACTTCGACGGCTCGGTGCCGCAGCCCGGCGCGTACACGGACGTCGATCTCGCGATCCAGAAGGTCGTGCGGGATGCCGCGTCGCGCGCCGACGAGGCGATCGAGCGATTCCGGATCGACGAGGCCATCCGCGCGATCTGGACGATCGTCGACGAGCTCAACGGCTACATCACCGACAACGCGCCGTGGGCCCTGGCCAAGGACGAGACGCAGGCCGAGCGCCTCGCGACCGTGCTCTACACGTGCGCCGAGGGTCTGCGCGCCCTCGCGGTGCTGCTGTCGCCCGTGATGCCGCAGTCCACCGTCAAGCTGTGGGCGGCTCTCGGCGCCGAGCAGGTCCTCGGGGCGCTCGCCGAGCAGCCGATCCGCGAGGCCGGCACGTGGGGCGTCCTACCCGCCGGCACGGCGACGCAGGCCCTCGCGCCGCTGTTCCCGCGCATCGAGCAGGCCGACTGACGTGAGCTCCCCGGAGACTTACGTCCGCGAGCGCGTCAAGGACGGCCGCAAGGACCTCCGCTACCCGGAGGCGCCGGAGCCGCTCGCCGTGCCCGTGTACGACAACCACGCGCACCTCGAGATCACGGACGGCGACGAGCCGCTGGATCTCGCCGCGCACCTCGAGCGCGCACTCGCAGTGGGCATCGCGGGCGTCGTGCAGGCATCCGGCGACGTCGAGTCGTCTCGCTGGGCCGTCGCGGCGGCGGAGGCGCATCCGCGCGTGCTCGCGGCCGTCGCGATCCATCCGAACGATGCGCCCACGTACGCGCAGGCCGGCCGTCTCGATGAGGCCATCGCGGTGATGGACGAGCTCGCCGCCCGCCCGCGCGTGCGTGCGATCGGTGAGACGGGCCTCGACTACTTCCGCACGGACGAGGCGGGGCGCCCCGCGCAGCAGACGTCGTTCGAGGCGCACATCGCGTTGGCGAAGAAGCACGGCATCGCGATGCAGATCCATGACCGCGACGCGCATCGCGACGTGCTCGACACGCTCGCGCGCGTCGGCGCACCCGCACGGACGGTCTTCCACTGCTTCTCGGGCGACGCCGATATGGCGCGCGAGGCCGCGGACAACGGCTACTACCTGTCGTTCGCGGGCAACATCACGTTCAAGAACGCGCAGAACCTGCGCGACGCGCTCGCCGTGACGCCGGTGGAGCGCATCCTGGTCGAGACCGACGCGCCGTTCCTCACGCCCGTGCCGCACCGCGGCCGCCCCAACGCGCCGTACCTCGTTCCCGTCACGGTGCGGTTCATGGCCGCTGAGCTCGGCCTCGACGTCGACGAGCTGTGCG
>NZ_JAPSJA010000210.1 GCF_031178525.1 Microbacterium sp. | reverse complement strand
TGCGCGACGCGCTGGTCGACCGTGCCGCGGACCTCGATCCACGGCACCGGCTGATCGCGCAGCACCGCACGGAAGCGATCCTGCATGTCGTGGCGGATGTGCTCGCCGTCGCGCATGCCGTCCTGCATGAACGGGATCTCGTCGCCCGTGAGGATGTACGCACGCGGGGCATGGCCGCGGGCCCGGCGCCACATCCGCTCGGGGGCCGGGCCGACGTACCGTTCGTGCCACAGCACGGTCGCGAGCGCGTCGGTGTCGCACACCAGGACGGGGGAGGGGACCCGCCGCGCCGCGTCCGCCTCGAGCGCGATCTGGCGATCCAGGATCAGGTCGAACTCGTCCGATCGCCAGGGCGTCTCCAGGCCGCCCTCCCGGATCGCGGAGTGCGTGCGACCGTACTCCGGCACCCAGTCGGTGCCCAGGGCGTCTGCGAGGGCGGCGGCGAGCGTCGTGGTGCCGGTGGACTCGGCTCCCACGAGCACGATGCGCTGTGCGAACCACGCCCGCACCGGGGAGGGCAGCTCGTGCCAGTGACCCGCGACGTCGGCGCGGATCGCCGTGCCCGAGACGGGGACGTCGGCGCGCCCGGCGTCGACGCGGCGCCAGCGCGCACCGAGGCGGCGGGCGAGCTCCTCGCCGTACGCGTCGGACGTGTAGACGACGTCGACGGGCTCGTCCAGCAGCTGCTCGATGACGATCATGTGCGCGTCCCAGGCAGACGCCGAGTCGAAGTCGACGGGGGCGTCGTCCATGGCGGACACGACGCGGGCGGTGGGATGCTCCTGACGGATCCAATCCGCCCGCACGTCCAGCGGGATCGTCTCGACGGTCGCGCCCAGCACCTGCACCGTCACGGTGCGGCACTCGCGCAGCGCCGTGCGGATGAGCGCCTGATGACCGGCGTGGAACGGATAGAACTTGCCCATCACCAGGCCGTGGCGCGCCTCACGCATACGCGGGCTCCGGCTCACCGGCCGCGCTCGCCGCATCGCGCTCCGCGCTGCGCCACGACAGCAGCCCCGCGATGCACATCGCGATGAAGCCGAGATAGAGCACCGCGAAGAGCCACAGTCCCGTGGCCGCGTAGATTGCGACGTAGGCGACGTCGACCGCGATCCAGACGTACCAGGACTGGATCCACCGCCGATTCAGCATGAACTGCGCGATCAGGCTGCCGGCGACCACCGCGGCGTCCGGCAGCGGCAGGGTCGACGGCGTGTAGGAGGCGAGAAGCCAGGTCAGCAGCGCGGTCAGCGCGCCCCCGCTCGCGGCGAGCGGCACGATCGTGCGGCGCGGCGTGCGGCGGACGAACGCCTCGTCCCGCGCGACGCCCGCCCGGCGCTCCGCGGCACGGGCGCGCGCCCATTCGAGCCAGCCGAGGAGGGACAGCACGATGAACACGACCTGCAGGCCCGCCGTGGCGAACAGCGCCGCCTGGAACGTGACGACCAGGAACAGCGCCGCGTTGGCGATCCCGATCGGGAAGTTCCACACGCTCCGCCGCCAGGAGAGGAACACGCAGGCGGCCCCCGTCGCGAACCCGGCGATGTCGATCCAGTGCTGGGCCAGCCATTCCCCCATGGGGCGAGCCTAGCGACGCCGCAGGGTGCCGCCGCGCGCGGTCGCGCGATCGCCGCCCGACGCGGGTGGCGCGGGTACGCTGGAGCATCATGAACGACGCGCCGATCGGAATCTTCGACTCCGGAGTCGGCGGCCTCACCGTGGCGCGCGCGATCGGCGACCAGCTGCCGCGCGAGTCGCTGCTCTACATCGGCGACACGGCCCACTCGCCCTACGGCCCGAAGCCCATCGCCGACGTGCGGCGATACGCGCTCGAGGTGCTCGACACGCTCGTCGACCAGGGCGTGAAGATGCTCGTGATCGCGTGCAACACGGCCTCCGCGGCGATGCTGCGCGACGCGCGCGAGCGCTACTCCGTGCCCGTGGTCGAGGTCATCGGGCCCGCGGTCCGCACCGCCATGTCGACGACCCGCAACGGCCGGATCGGCGTGATCGGCACGGTCGGGACCATCGGATCCGGCGCGTATCAGGACATGCTCGAGGTCAATCCGGGCATCCAGGTGTCCACCGCCGCGTGCCCCCGGTTCGTGGAGTTCGTCGAGAACGGCGACACCGACTCGCCCCGCGTGCTGGCCGCGGCGGAGGAGTACCTCGCGCCGCTGCGCCACGCAGGAGTCGACACGCTCGTGCTGGGCTGCACGCACTACCCGTTCCTGAAGGGCGCGATCAGCTACGTCATGGGGCCGGATGTCTCACTCGTCTCGAGCGACTCCGAGACCGCCAAGGACGTCTACCGCCAGCTCGTGAGCCGTGACCTGCTCGCAGGCCCCGACGCGGCTCCGCGCCACGAGTACGAGGCGACCGGCGCCCAGACCGCCGACTTCATCGCGCTCGCCAACCGCCTGCTCGGCCGCGAGGTGCGCGACGTGCGCCTCGTCCGCACGGGCGCCATCGACCTGACCGCGCTCAACGCTCGGTCCTGATCCGCATCACTGCCGAGGAGACCCGATGACCACTCGCGCCGACGGCCGCACGCCCGACCAGCTGCGCCCCATCACGATCGAGCGAGGCTGGAGCAGCCAGGCCGAGGGATCGGCGCTGATCAGCTTCGGCGGCACCAAGGTGCTGTGCACCGCGTCGTTCACGCACGGCGTGCCGCGCTGGCTGACCGGCAAGGGCAAGGGCTGGGTCACGGCCGAGTACGCGATGCTGCCGCGCGCCACGAACGAGCGCAACGACCGCGAGAGCGTGAAGGGCCGGATCGGCGGTCGCACGCACGAGATCTCGCGCCTGATCGGCCGCGCGCTGCGCGCCGTGATCGACACCAAGGCACTCGGCGAGAACACGATCGTGATCGACTGCGACGTGCTGCAGGCCGACGGGGGCACGCGCACGGCCGCGATCACGGGCGCGTACGTCGCGCTCGCGGATGCGATCGAGTGGGGTCGCGAGAAGAAGTTCATCGGGCAGAAGGCCCAGGTGCTGCGCGACTCCGTCGCCGCCGTGTCGGTGGGCATCATCGACGGGGTGCCGATGCTGGACCTGCCGTACGTCGAGGACGTCCGCGCCGAGACCGACATGAACGTCGTGGTCACGGGCACCGGCAAGTTCGTCGAGGTGCAGGGCACGGCCGAGGGGGCGCCGTTCGACAAGTCCGAGCTCGACGCGCTGCTCGAGCTGGCGGTGGCGGGGGCGGCGGAGCTGCGCGTGCACCAGGCCGCCGCTCTCGACGAGCCCGCCGCGGGGGCGTGAACGTGGCGCAGATCGTCCTCGCGACGCACAACGCGCACAAGGTGGCGGAGTTCCAGGCGATCGTGGCACGCGTGCGTCCGGACCTCGAGGTGGTGCCGTATGACGGTCCCGAGCCGGTCGAGGACGGCACGACCTTCGCGGAGAACGCCCTGATCAAGGCCCGTGCGGCCGCGGCCCACACCGGCCTGCCCGCGCTCGCGGACGACTCGGGCATCTGCGTGGACGTGCTCGGCGGATCGCCCGGGGTGTTCTCGGCGTACTGGGCCGGCCATGCGAAGGACGACGGCGCGAACCTCGCGCTGCTGCTGGACCAGCTGTCCGACATCCGTGATCCCCACCGTGGCGCGCACTACAACTCGACCGTCGCGCTCGTCACCCCGGGCGGCGTCGAGCACACGGTCGAGGGGCTCTGGCCAGGGCGCCTCGCGGACGCCCCGCGCGGCGGGGCCGGGTTCGGCTACGACCCGGTGTTCATCCCCGCGGAGCAGGATGGCGCCGAGCGCACCGTCGCGGAGTGGACCGCGGAGGAGAAGAACGCCGTCTCGCACCGCGCCCGCGCCTTCGTCGCCCTCGAGCCGCTGCTCGCGACGCTCTGACGACGCTCTGACGACGCTCCGACGACGAGAGAACGCCCCGGCCAGGAGGCCGGGGCGTTCTCGTTCGGTGCCGCGGATGGCTCACATGCAGGCCATCGCATCTTCCTGCAGCGCCGTGGCGAAGTCGGTGTACAGC
>NZ_JAPSJA010000035.1 GCF_031178525.1 Microbacterium sp. | reverse complement strand
GCGACATCCGCACGCTCGAGGCGATGCAGCGCAAGCCCATCAAGGCGTTCATCATCGCGCTGCTGCTGCGGTTCGGTCAGGCCGGCAACTCCGGCATGATCCAGACCTACCTGATCAGCTACATCACTGTCGTGCTGCTGCTGGATCGCTCGATCGGCGTCAACGCCGTGATCGTCTCCTCGCTCGTCGCGTTCATCACCGTGCCGCTGTCCGGCTGGCTCGGCGACCGCTTCGGCCGCAAGCGCATGTACATGGTGTGGGCGGTCGTCGCGCTCATCGTGATCGTGCCCACCATGCTCATGATCAGCAGCAAGGACACCGCGCAGGTCTTCATCGGCTACGTCGTGCTGCACAACCTCGCGGTGATGAGCTTCGCCTCGCTCGAGAACCTGACGCTCCCGGAGATCTTCGGCGCGCGCAATCGCTACACCTACACGGCGATGGCCCGTGAGATCGCCGCCATCGTCGCGACCGGTGCGGGACCGGTGATCGCCGCCGCCTGGGTCTCCGCCGCCACGGGGTCGTTCATCCCGATCGTCATCATGCTCGTGTTCTTCACGCTCTGCGCGCTCGTCGCGTCGATCTGGATGCCCGAGGTCGCCGGCCGCGACCTGACCGACCCGCGCGACGCGATCTGACCGCCCCGCCATCTGCACCCGGGGCGCGGGCGACCTCGCCCGCGCCCCACATCTTCAGGAGAACGCCATGACCATCGAGCTCGTCGACGTCAACGTCACCAGCCCCGGGCGCAATTTCGTCACGCTCAAGATCACGACCTCCGACGGGCTCGTCGGCTGGGGCGACGCCACCCTCAACGGCCGCGAGCTGGCCGTCGCCTCCTACCTCGCCGACCATGTCGCCTCGACGCTCATCGGCCGCGACGAGGACCGCATCGAGGACACCTGGCAGTACCTCTACCGCGGACCGTACTGGCGACGCGGGCCCGTGACGATGGCGGCGATCGCCGCGGTCGACATGGCGCTGTGGGACATCAAGGCCAAGAAGGCCGGCATGCCCCTGTATCAGCTGCTCGGCGGTGCGAGCCGGGAGGGCGTGCGCGTCTACGCCCACGCGTCCGGCACCGACTACGCCGCGCTCAAGAACGCGATCGCCGGCTATCAGGAGCTCGGCTTCACGGCCGTGCGCGTGCAGACCGGCGTTCCCGGACTGGGCCAGATCTACGGCGTCTCCGCATCCGGTCCCGGCGTGCGCTACGACTACGAGCCCGCCAAGCGCTCCGGCGACCGCCCCGCCGAGGAGCGCTGGGACACCCGCAACTACCTGAGCCACATGCCCGGCGTCTTCGCCCGGATCCGGGAGGACTTCGGCAGCGACCTGCGCGTCCTCCACGACGGTCACCACCGCATGTCGCCGATCGAAGCCGCGCGCTTCGCGAAGGACATCGAGCCCTACGACCTGTTCTGGCTGGAGGACTGCACTCCGGGAGAGGACCAGACCGCGCTGCGCCTGGTGCGCCAGCACTCGACGACGCCCCTCGCGATCGGCGAGGTGTTCAACTCGGTGTTCGACTACCAGACGCTCATCACCGAACGTCTCATCGACTACGTGCGCTCAGCCGTCACGCACACCGGCGGCATCACGGCCATGAAGAAGCTGCTCGACTTCGCCGCGATCTACGGCATCAAGTCGGGAATCCACGGGCCCACCGACATCTCCCCGGTCGGCATGGCGGCGGCCCTGCATCTCGACCTCGCGATCCACAACTTCGGCATCCAGGAGTACATGCCGCACAACGAGCAGACGCTCGAGGTGTTCCAGACGTCGTTCACGTTCGACAAGGGCTTCCTGCACCCCGGTGACCAGCCCGGGCTCGGCGTCGAGCTCGACGAGGAGGCCGCGGCCGCCCACGAGTACACCAAGGCGTACCTGCCGGTGAACCGCCTGCTCGACGGGACCGTGCATGACTGGTGAGACGCGTCGAGTGCCCCTGCCGCAGCGCACGGTCGACGCCAGGCTGATCGTGGTGGCTCGCGCGCAGCGGGCCGAGGACTACGACGCGGTGCTGGACGTGCTCGTCGACGCGGGCATCCGCAGTGTCGAGCTCACGCTCACCACGCCCGGGACGTTCGATCACCTGCCCCGTCTCATCGCCCGTTTCGGAGACGAGATCGACCTCGGCGTCGGCACGGTGACGAACGCCGACGACCTGACCCGCGCGGTCGACGCCGGGGCGGGCTACCTCGTGACGCCGATCACGTCGACCGCGCTCGTGGCGCAGGCGACGACCGCCGGGGTGCCGATCGTTCCCGGAGGCCTGACACCCACGGAGCTGTACGCCTCGTGGTCTGCCGGCGCGTCGGCGGTGAAGGTGTTCCCGGCCGGTCAGGTCGGCCCCTCGTATCTGAAGGATCTGCGGGGCCCGTTCCCCGACCTCGTCGCCGTGCCCTCGGGCGGCGTCGACCTCGCGGGAGCCGAGGCGTGGCTGCGCGCGGGCGCCGTCGCGGTCAGCATAGGCGGGCCGCTGCTCGGCGACGCCTTCGCGGGAGGCAACCTGCGGGAGCTGCGTGAACGCGCAGCCGCTTTCGTCGACGTGTGCGATCGGAGGGACTCGTGAGCGCTTCAGCGCCTTCTGTCGTCACGCTCGGCGAGACCATGGCGCTCATGCGCACGACCGAGCTCGGCTCACTGCGCCACGCGAGCACGCTGGCTCTCGGGATCGGCGGCGCCGAGAGCAATGTCGCGATCGGCCTCGCGCGCCTCGGCGTCGCCACGTCGTGGCTCGGACGGGTCGGCGACGACTCGCTCGGTGAACGCGTCGTCCGCGAGATCAGCGGTGACCGCGTCGACGTGCGCGCGATTATCGATCCGGACGCTCCGACCGGCCTGATGGTGAAAGAGCGGCCCTCGGCATCCGCCACGGCCGTGCACTACTACCGGGCCGGCACCGCCGGATCACGGCTGCGGCCGGAGGACCTGCCGGACGAGTGGGTCGAGAAGGCGTCGCTGCTGCACATCACCGGGATCACTCCCCTGCTGTCGGAGACGGCGCGCGCCGCGGTGCACGCCTCGGTGGACAGGGCACGTGCAGCGGGGGTCGTCGTGACCTTCGACATCAACTACCGGTCCCGCCTCGCCTCACCGGAGGCTGCCGGACCCGTCCTGCGCGAGCTCGCGGAGCGCGCCGACATCGTCTTCGGCGGCGAGGAGGAGTTCGCGCTCCTGTATCGCGACGTCCCGATCGCGGATGCCGCGGCCCGGCTGAGGGACGCGGGCTGTGCCACGACCGTGCTCAAGCAGGGGCCGGGCGGCGCCACGGTCTTCACGGCGGAATCGGTGGTCGACGCCCCGGGGTTCACGATCGACCCGGTGGACACCGTCGGGGCGGGGGACGCGTTCGTCGCGGGATACCTCAGTGCGCTGCTCTCCGAGCTCGACCTGGAGGCGGTGCTGCACCGGGCGAACGCGTGCGGCGCCATGGCGTGCCTCGTGCCAGGCGATTGGGAGGCCGCGCCGACCCTGTGCGACCTCGAGCGGTTCCTGCACAGCGACGGCGACCCGGTCCGGCGTTGATCCTGCGCTTCGGATGATCCGGGCCGGGGCTCGCTCCCGATAGCGTGTTGCGATGACTGCACAGAGCGGACCTCCGGTTCCCACGCTCGAGCGCTCATTCGAGGTGGTCGCCGAACTGGGGCCGCTCGAGGATCACGGGATGACGCGCTCGGGTCACCGGCGCATCATCCCGGTGATCGGCGGCACGATCAGCGGCGACGTCACCGGCGTCATCATTCCGGGCGGCGCGGATTGGCAGACCGTGCGAGCGGACGGCTCGATCGAGATCGACGGCCGCTACAGCGCCCGTTGCGACGACGGAGTGCTTCTGTACATCGGGGCGCAGGGCGTACGCAGCGGCGACCCCGCCGTACTGGAGGCGCTGCTGCGCGGCGAGGACGTGGACCCCACCGCCTACTACTTCCGAGCAGCGCTCACGATCGAGTCCGCGCGCAAACCCGAGCTCGAGCGCTCCCTGTACGTGGCGTCCTATGTCCGCGAGGCGAATCGGGTCCGCTACGTCGCCTACCGCGTGACCTGACGCCGCACGGCGCGTCAGATGACGCCGAAGGCGAGCATCGCGTCGGCGACCCGCATGAACCCCGCGATGTTCGCGCCCGCGACGTAGTCGCCCGGTACGCCGTACTCGTCGGCCGTCTCGAGGCAGCGGTCATGGATCGAGCGCATGATGCCCTCGAGGCGCTCTTCCGTGTACTCGAACGACCACGAGTCCCGCGACGCGTTCTGCTGCATCTCGAGCGCGCTGGTCGCCACGCCTCCCGCGTTCGCCGCCTTGCCAGGAGCGAACTTCACGCCCGCCTCCCGCAGCGAGCGGATGGCTGCAGGGGTGGTGGGCATGTTCGCGCCCTCCGAGACCACCCGCACGCCGCCCCTGATCAGGGCGATGGCGCCGTCCTCATCGAGCTCGTTCTGCGTCGCCGCCGGCAGGGCGATGTCCGCCTGCACGTCCCAGATGGAGCCGCCCGCGACATATGCGGCACCGCCGCGCTCGTCGGCGTACTCGTTGATCCGCGCCCGGCGCACCTGCTTGACCTCCTTCAGCAGTTCGAGGTCGATCCCCTTCTCGTCGACCACGTAGCCGCTCGAGTCGGAGACCGCCACCACCGTGCCGCCGAGCTGGTGCACCTTCTCGATGGCGTAGGTCGCGACGTTGCCCGACCCGGAGACGACCACGCGCTTGCCGTCGAACGAGTCACCGGTCGTGCGCAGCATCTCGTTGGCGAAGAACACCGCGCCGTACCCGGTGGACTCGGTACGCACGAGCGATCCGCCCCATCCGATGCCCTTGCCGGTCAGCACGCCCGACTCGTACCGGTTCGTGATCCGCTTGTACTGGCCGAACAGGTAGCCGATCTCGCGTCCGCCGACGCCGATGTCCCCCGCGGGCACATCCGTGTACTCGCCGATGTGGCGGTACAGCTCGGTCATGAACGACTGGCAGAACCGCATGACCTCGCCGTCGGACTTCCCCTTCGGGTCGAAGTCGGACCCGCCTTTGCCGCCGCCGATCGGCAGACCGGTGAGCGCGTTCTTGAAGATCTGCTCGAACCCGAGGAACTTCACGATGCCGACGTTGACCGAGGGGTGGAAGCGCAGGCCCCCCTTGTACGGTCCGAGGGCCGAGTTGAACTCGACACGGAAGCCGCGGTTGACCTGAACGCGTCCGGCGTCGTCGACCCACGGCACGCGGAAGATGATCTGACGCTCGGGCTCGCACAAGCGCCGGATGAGGTCCGCATCCACGAGCCCGCCCGGGCGGTCGACCACGGGACCCAGGCTCTCGAGGACCTCTCGGGCGGCCTGGTGGAACTCGGGTTCGCCGGCGTTCCGGCGCACGATCTCTTCGAAGATCGGCATCAGGTGTTCGTGCAGCTGCGGCATGGGGCTCTCCATCAGCGTGAGGCGCTCACCGGTGGACACCGGACGCGCATTGAGGCAGGACTCCCTGCGGCCGAGTCACGACGGCGGCGGCGCTCGACATGGAGATCGGTTCGATCTCCCGTGACACCTGTGGGCGCCGCGTGGGATGCGACCACCGTACATCGCCCGCCGGCGGGTGCCGGCCGGAGACGCGAAAGCACGAGAGCACTACCCCTACCGCGACGCCGACGCCGACGCCCACCGAGGCATCGGCGTCCACGTGCGAGAACATCCTGACGGCGGAGCGGCTCGAGTCGCTGGTTGCCTACCCGCTCCAGGCGACCGAGCGCCCGGTCTCGATCGGCGAGGCCACTGGGGAGCTGGCGGGCGGAGTCCTCTGCCTGTAGGCACCGCCGGGAGCGGCCACCGACAACGTGTGGGCATACGGATGGGCCCCCTGGCACCCGGTAAACGGGAGCTGGTCGAGACGGATCTCGAGGCCATGGTGCAAAGCGGCGGCTCCTTCGAGCGCACCGATGGCGTCACCTACGCCTTCTCCACTGCCGTGGCCCCCATGGCGTTTGAGGTCACCGACGAGGCGATGTGGATTGCGCCGACCCTAGAAGATCTCGAGTCGGTGACTTGGGGCAGATAGCAGCCAGGCGAGTACGCGCGAGCGTCGCGCCCGGCGGCCGACGCGAGTGAACGACCCCGCACTCTCGCTGAGCGACGCGCGCTGGTTAGGAGGGAGAGACTCTCTCCTCATCGGGCGGAGGGGCCGCCTCCCGTTTCCGTCGGTCGTGCCGCTGCTTGAGCCGGCTGGCGACCGCGAGCGAACCGGACCCGAGCGTGGGGATCCTCGACGCGGATTGCGACGCCGCCATCGGCGCGGGCGATCTGGTGGACGATCCGCTCGGGCGCGTCGGTGCCGCGCCGCGGTGCAGGCGTGACCCTGCGCGGCGGGCCTCGACCTCCGCAGCGTGAGGACTTTCATGGGGAGGGCCTCGACGAGGTCATCGTCTGCGAGCGAGGCCGACGAGCTCGGATTGACGTGAGAGTCCTGGCGCGCAGCGCCCCGCAGGTCCAAGATGTGGGCATGACCGGCGCGCACCGGCCTGTGATCCGCACTCCCGATCAGCGGATCCGGGTGTTCGTGAGCTCGACCCTGCGCGAGCTCGCCGAGGAGCGCCGGGCCGCCCGAGCCGCGATCGAGCGCTTGCGGCTCGCGCCCGTGATGTTCGAGCTCGGCGCTCGCCCGCATCCGCCGCGCGCGCTCTACCGCTCGTACCTCGCGCAGAGCGACGTGTTCGTCGGCATCTACGCCGACAGCTACGGCTGGGTCGCGCCCGACGAGGAGGTCTCGGGCCTCGAGGACGAGTACGCGCTCGCACCGCGGGACATGCCGAAGCTCATCTACGTGCGCGCCTCCGAGCACCGGGAGCCGCGGCTCGAGGGCCTCATCGCGCGCATCCGCTCCGACGACACCGCGGCCTACCTGCCGTTCGCCACGGCGGCAGAGCTCGAGGAGCTCGTGTCGAACGACCTCGCGACGCTGCTCGCCGAGCGCTTCGACGAGTCGCGGCTGCACAACGAGGGCGGGGCGGAGGAGATCCCGCCGACCCCCGAGTCGCGTATCCCGATGCCCCCGACGAGCACGATCGGCCGCGAGCGCGAGATCGCCGAGGTGCGGTCGCTCTTCGAGCGCGGCACGAAGCTCGTCAGCCTTGTCGGCCCGGGCGGGATCGGCAAGAGCAGGCTCGCGATCGAGGTCGCGCAGGGGACCGCGGACCTGTTCCCGGACGGGCGGTACTTCCTCCCGCTCGAGGGGGTGTTCGAGCCGGGACTGCTGCTGCCGACGGTCGCGTACGTGCTCGGCATCCGCGACACCGGCGAGGCGGCGCTCGAGGAGCGCATCTCGCGAGCGCTCGCGGGCCGGCGCGTGCTGCTCGTGCTCGACAACTTCGAGCAGATCGTGGAGGCGGCGCCCCTGCTCGTGCGGCTGCTCGACGTTGCGCCGTCGGTGTCGCTGCTCGTCACGAGCCGCACGGTGCTGCGGATCCGAGGGGAGCGCGTGTTCGAGGTGAAGGCGCTCGGCGTGCCCGACGCCGTCGCGCGACCGAGTGTCGAGCGGGTGCGCAGCTCCCCTGCCGGCGCCCTCTTCGTGGACCGCGCGCAAGCCGTGAAGCCCGACTTCGAGCTCTCGGCCGAGAATGCGCCCGCGGTCGCCGACATCTGCCGACGGCTCGAGGGGCTGCCCCTCGCGATCGAGCTCGCCGCCGCGAAGGTGCGGCTGCTCACCCCGCACGGCATCGCGCAGCGGCTCGAGGAGAGCCTGCCGCTCCTCACCGCTGCCGCCCGGGATCTGCCCGACCGTCACCGCACAATGCGCGCGACGATCGACTGGAGCGTGAGCCTGCTGCCCGCCGAGCAGCGCGCCCAGCTCGAGGACCTCGGCGTCTTCGCCCGCCAGTTCACGCTCGAGGCGATGGAGGCGCTCGGTGCCGGCCGCGCGTGGGAAGGCCAGGCGATCGACGGCATCGCCGGCCTCATCGACGCCTCGCTCGTTCGTCAGACGGAGGTCGGCGGCCGGTCGGTGCTGTCGTTGCTCGCCGTCGTGCGGGAGTATGCGCTCGGCCGCCTCAAGGAGAACGGCGAGTCGGCGCGGATGCGTGCAGCCCATGCCGACTACTACAGCGATCTCGTCGCCGCGATCGCACCGGGGCTCCGGGGCGCCGGGCAGAGCGAGGCCGTCGTGCAGCTCGGCCTCGAGCTGCCGAACCTGCGCGCCGCCGTGCGCCACCTCGTGCACATCGACCGACTCGACGACGCGGGGGACTTCGCCTGGCGCCTGCTCGTCTACTGGTGGATCGCCGGATTCTTCGGCGAGGTGCGGGTTTGGATGCTCGAGCTGCTCGGCAAGGACCAGCCCATCTCACCGCACACGCGCGCGGTCGCGTGGTTCTTCGCCCTGTGGAGCGAGATGTGGCAGCACCCGACGGAGGAGGTCGTCGCGGGGCTCGGCGAGTGCGTGCGGCTCTTCACCGAGAGCGGCGACGGCGACGCGGCCGCGATGGCGACCGCGGCACGCGCGACCGCGCGGCTGCAGCTGCCGCTCCCCGACCTCGACACCGCCGAGCGGGAGCTCGCGGATGCTGTCCACCAGCTGCGGGACCTCGGCAACGCGTGGGCGGAGGCGATCACCGAGGTATCGCGCGGTCGGCTCGCGTGGCTGCGCGGCCTCACCGACGATGCGCAGTCGTGCTTCGACCGAGCGACGGAGGTCGCCGAGTCGGTCGGCGACCAGTTCACCGTCTCGGTCGCGGGCAACCACCAGGCGAGGCTGCAACTCGTGCGGGGTGACATCGACACCGCGGAGGCGGGCTGCGTGCGCACTCTGCTCGTCTCGGTGCGGCTGCACTTCGAGGAGGGGGTCGCCTACGCGCTCGAGGGGCTCTGCGCGGTCGCCGCGGCACGCGGTGACGCGGAGCGGGCGGGGATGCTCTCGGCCGTCGCCCACGCCATCCGGCAGCGCATCGGCGTGTTCGACGCGGAGGCGTTCACCGTGCACATGCCGCAACTCGACGGCATCCGCTCGGCGAAGCCGGAGGCGGTCGCCGCAGGTGAGCGGCGGGGCGCAGAGCTGACGGTGCCGGAGGCGATCGCCCTCGCGCTTCCCCAGCAGGAGCGCGAGCAGCTCGCGCCGGAGCTGGCCCGCTGGTGAGCGGGACCGGCGACTGTCCCCCACGACCATCGGGTGCATGTCCTGCCGGGAGCCGGACTCTTGACCGAGTCCAAGGCGGAGGTCACTCCTACCGAGGCAAGACAGAAGGCCCGGTCCTTGCGGATCGGGCCTTCTTCTTGTTGCGGGAACAGGATTTGAACCTGGGACGTCTGGGCTGCGAGCGGACTATCGAGCGATCTGCGACTTCTACGGCATTGCCGCCGCACTAGCAGGATCGACGTGAGCGCAGTCAGCCCTGGGCCGCTAGGTACCGCCCGAAGGCAGCCCTTGCAACCAAGCCCAGAGCGACGGGCAGCGCGATCAACAGTCCATATTGGAGTGGTAGGGCAGCGATCACGGGCGGGTCAACCAGGATGAAAGCCGTTCCGATGATCACTACCAACAGCCGCGCCAAGGTCCACACTTGCGATGCTCGCGTCGGTCGCTCAGCCGAGTCGTTCGGCACATCGCGCAAGCCCATGATCCAAGCGCCCAAGAGGAAGGAGCAGAGAGGAAGCGCCACCACTGCCAAGAACGTGATGAAAGACGGCATATCCTGGAAAACCTATCTAGTCGTCGCCAAGGCGTAGCAGGATCCGAGGCCGATGATGTTGAACACAGATTTGCCGATCTCGTTGATGAATGTCTCGAGAGCCGTAATCTGGGACTTGGTAAGGCTGCTCTTCTTTTTGACGTACTTCTTGAGCAGATCGATGACCTTGCTCATTTTGCCGCCGAGCTTGTTGTAGGCCGCTATCGCCTTCTTGGCGCCCTTAACGATCTTATCGGCCTTCGCGAACGCGGCGATGACCTTCGCGGCGCCCACCGCCAGCGAAGCGATCTCGGCAGCGCAGATCGCTTGCGGTGCCGATCACCCACCAGAGCGACGGATCCGCGACGACCGGGAACGCCGTGTCCTCCGTGAAGTCCACGATCTGGACGAGGTCCTGCCCGCGCACCTCGTAACGGGTGGGCACCGGTTCGCCATTCGCATCCACCGCCCACGCCGCATCCACCGAGCCGAGCAGGCTCTCGACGGTGGCTTCCTGGCCTGCATCATCGACGATGTCCTCAGAACCATAGATCTCAACGGAACCGTCCGGCAGCAGGCGCGGCTCGCCGCTCCCGAGTGAGTAGGTGTACTCGTGCGAGGCGGAAGCGTCCGTGATGACCGTGTTGATCCGCGTGCCCTCGCCGCTAGTGATCACCGTCACCGACGCTGCACCCTCGTCCGACGCTGCGTAGCTGACGCTGCCGTCCTCGGCGACGAGGCCATCGCCCGTTTCTGCTTTTTCCGGCAGGCCGATCTCGACGCCGGCACCGAAGCTGATTGCTCCGTCTCCCTCGAGAGGAAGGATCGCCGCCGCCTCATCCAGGTCGCCCGCAACCAGGAAACCTTCTTCGCCGAGGGAGACCGGCTCGACGATCTCCTCTTCGGGGATCTGCAGAGCCGCGGGCGTCAGCTCCGCGACGGTCTCCGCCACTGCGGTTGCCTCGGCAGAAGGAGATAGAGCGTCCTCCGCGTAGGCAGGCAAGGGAACCAACACGCCGGCCATCAGTGCACCAGCTCCAATCAAACCGATTGATGCCATCTGTGGCCGCGCGGTGCAAATTTCAGCTTCGCCGTATCTCCTTGTCAACCTCTGGGACGAGGTACTCGGAAAGTATCCACACACTCGAAATGTGTCAACAATTCAGGACGCCCCCGCGCAGACGTAAACCGGAATTTCACCTTCGCATCGAAAAGCCTGTCCCCCATTCCGCCGACACCGTCCGTTAGCGCCGAGTCGGGCTCATCGAACGTCAGCGGAAGTCCTCTCGCCAATTCGCCGAGGCAAGAGCACTGAAAAGTCAGGCCGACCGGGCTCGTCGAGCGGTCCGTAGTCATCGGCCACGGCGAAGATGCGGCGGAGCGCGTCCTTCGCCGGATCCGATCTGAGTCCGGTTCCCACTGCATTGCTCGCGCCGACGCCTCCGGCGGTGTGTCGAGCGAAGAGGATCCGATCAGGCTGAAGGCGACCCTCGCGCGGAATCAATCCACCATCCAGCCAGCCGCACGCAGGAACGCTCAGCGGGCGAACGCACACCACTGAGCGAAGTTCACATCTAGACCGGAGTCCAGAACCGAGGTCACTCCTACCGAGGCAAAGCAGAAGGCCCGGAACCTTGCGGTTCCGGGCCTTCTTCTTGTTGCGGGGACAGGATTTGAACCTGCGACCTCTGGGTTATGAGCCCAGCGAGCTACCGAGCTGCTCCACCCCGCGGCACAAGAGAAAACTCTAGCACGGCCTGAGCGGGGGCGCCAATCGCGAGGACATCCGCGATTCCCGGGCGCGTCATCCGACGTTCACCGACGCGTCGGACGGCACCGGAAAGCCGCGAGGCGAGGGCGATCCCGATGGATCACCCTCGCCTCGAGCACCGGCGCAGCGGCGGCTACGGCTGCAGCTCCAGCAGGCGCTGGACCGCCTGCGTCAGACGCGCGTCGGCCTCGGCGTACGCCACCTGATCGTCGGCCTCGAGAGCGGCCTGCTTGGCCTCCAGCGCCGACTGGACGTCCGCGAGGGCCTGCTCGTACGTGTCGCCCTCGACCGGCGGAGTCTCGCCATCCGTGGGAGGGGTCTCCCCCTCGTCAGGCGGCGTCTCGCCGTCGGCCGGCGGGGTCTCCGGGTCGGTCGGCGTCACGCCCTCGTCGCCCGTCTGCGCACCGGAGTCGCCGCCGAACAGCGAATCCAGCGCCTCGGCGAGCGTGTCCTCGAACGCGAGCTGGTCACCGAAGGCCACGAGCACCTTGCGCAGCAGCGGGTACTGCGTGCCACCCGTCGACTGCACGAACACGGGCTGGACGTACAGCAGACCGCCTCCGACCGGCAGCGTCAGCAGGTTGCCGAGCCGCACGTTCGAGTTTCCGATCTGCAGCACGTTCATCTGCGACGCGATGTTGGCATCGGAGTCGAACGCGTTCTGCACCTGGCCGGGACCGGGCACGGTCGTGTCCGCGGAGATCTCCAGCAGCCGCAGCTTCCCGTAGTCCTCGCGCTTCTCCCCCTCCTCGCTGCCGGCGTCCGAGTCGACGGACAGGTAGCCCGTCAGCACGTTGCGCTGGCCGCCCTCGGGGATGAAGCTCGTGAACATCGAGAACGTGGGCTGCTCCTGCCCCGGCATGCGCATCGACAGGTAGTACGGCGGCTGCAGCACCTGGTCGTTGGCGGGGTCCGCCGGCGCCGTCCACGCGTTGTCACGCTGGTAGAACTGCCCGGCGGTGTCGACGTGATAGGTGCCGAGCATGGCGCGCTGCACCTTGAACAGGTCGGTCGGGTAGCGCACGTGGCTCATGAGCTCGCCGCTCATCTCGCTGATGGGCTCGACGGTGGACGGATACACCTTCTGCCACGTCTGCAGCACCGGATCGTTCTCGTCCCACGCGTAGAGGGTCACGCTGCCGTCGTACGCGTCGACGGTCGCCTTGACCGAGTTGCGGATGTAGTTGATGTCGTCGATCCGCAGGTTCGGCGCGGGGTTCGTGGAGTCGCTGATCGCGCTCGACAGGCTCACGCCCGACGAGTACGGGTACGAGGAGCTGGTCGTGTACGCGTCGACGATCCAGACGATCCGGCCGTCCACCACGCTGGGGTACGGGTCACTGTCGATCGTGAGGTACGGGGCGACCTTCTGCACGCGCAGCGACGGGTCGCGGTCGTAGAGGATCTGCGACTCGGCGTTCACGTTGTCGGAGAAGAGGATCTGCTCCGACTGGAACTTCATGGCGTACAGCAGCTTGTGGAAGAAGTTGCCGACGCTCGGTCCGCCCTCGCCCTCGAACGTCGTGCGGGTCTCGTTCGCACCCTCCTCGCCGCGCGGGTAGTCGAGCTCCATGTCCTCCGCGCCGTCGGGAGCACCGACGATCGAGTACGTCGGCGAGTTCTCGCCGAAGTACACGCGCGGCTCGTAGTCGAGCTCCGACAGGAAGCCCGACGACGGGATGCTGCCCTCGATGAAGACGGGCTCACCCTCGTTCGTGCGCTCGTTGCCCTTCGCCGCCACCATGCCGTAGCCGTGCGTGTAGACCATGGTCGTGTTCTGCCACGTCTGGGCGCTCGCGTCGAGCTCGTCGAGGTTGAGCTCGCGCACCGCGACGACGGTGTCCTGCGTCTCGCCGTCGATCTCGTACCGGTCGACGTCGAGGCGCTCATTGAAGCCGTAGTACGGGCGATACTGCTGCAGCTGACGCACCGTGGGGCTGATGATGCCCGGATCCATCAGCCGCAGCGATGCGGTGGTGTCGGCGTCGTTGCGCAGCTGCCCGGCCTCGGCCTCGGTCTCCGCGCTGAACTCCGTCTTCTCGATCCCGTCGAGTCCGTACGCGGCGCGGGTGCTGTCGACGTTGCGCTGGAAGTAGTCCATCTCGAGTTCGCGCTCGTTCGGGCGCACCTGGAACGTCTGCACGGCCCAGGGGTAGCCGATCCCGACCACGAGCGACGTCACGATCAGCAGCGCGGTCGCGATCAGCGGGTACCGCCACTTGCCGATGAACGCCGTGACGAAGAACAGGATCGCCACGAGCGCGGCGACGATGGACAGGATCGTCTGCCCCGGGATGATCGCGTTCACGCCCGTGTACGCGGGTCCGGTGATCCGGCCGTCGACCTCCACGAGCGTCCGGAAGCGGTCGAGCCACAGGCTCGCCGCCTGGATCAGCAGGTACACGCCGGCGAGCACCGCGAGCTGGATGCGCGCGGGCTTCGAGATGCGCAGCTCGCCCTGTCCGACCCGCACCGAGCCGTACAGGTACGCCACGAGCGCCGTCATCAGCAGGCTGATGAGCACCACGGCCGAGGCGAAGCCCGCGAGCGCCGAGTAGAACGGCATCGCGAACATGTAGAAGCCGCCGTCGAGACCGAACTCGGGATCGCTCTGGCCTGTGGCGACGCCGTTGACCCACAGCCACGTGGTCTCCCACTGGGCCGACGCGGCGAATCCGGCGAAGAAGCCGAAGAACACCGGGATGCCCCACATCGCGAGGCGGCGCAGCGGCTCGACGACCTCCTGGTAGCGGTCGAGCTGCGAGCTCAGTCGCGCGTAGACCGGACGCAGGCGGTACGCCAGGAAGATCGCGAGCCACACCGGGCCCGCCATCGCGACGAAGCCGATGACGAACATCACCACCCGGGCGAGCCACTGCGTCGTCAGCACGCTCTGGAAGCCGAGCTGGTCGAACCAGAGGTACTCGGCGTAGAGGTTCGAGAACGCGAAGAACGCGACGACGAGGGCCGCGATCACCGAAAGGGAGATCGTGACGATACGTCGGAAGGGAGACGGCGCGGCCGCCTTTGGCGCAGGGGTCGTGGTCACCCTTGGAAGCCTACTAAGAGCTCCTTATGGGTCTGCCCTGAGCGGCGCATGTTCGCCCACGGGAGAACGCGGGTGCGGATCAGCCCGCGTCGCAGGTCGGGAGGTCGGCGGTGTCGCCCGCCGCGATGCCCTCGAGTGCCGTGAGCGCGTCCTCCAGCGTGCCGATCGAGAACACCTCCAGACCGTCCGGGACGTGCCCGACGACCTCGTTGCAGTTCTTCGCCGGTGCCAGGAACCACTCCGCCCCCGCGTCCCGGGCACCGTACAGCTTCTGCCGGATGCCGCCGATCGGGCCCACCGTGCCGTCGGCGGTGATCGTGCCGGTGCCGGCGACGTCCTCGCCGCCGTTGAGCGCGCCTGGCGTGAGCACGTCGATGATGCCGAGGGCGAACATCATGCCGGCGCTCGGGCCGCCGACGTTGTCGAGCTGGATCGTGACCTCGAACGGGAAGTCGTAGGCGGTCGTCAAGGTGATGCCGATCAGCCAGGCCTGCTCGCCCTCGATCTGCCCCTCCTCGGGCGTCACGGTGACCACGCCCTCCTCGCCGTCGCGCTCGTAAGCGATCTCGACCGGCTCGCCCCCGCCGTCCTGGATCAGCTCGCGCAGCTGCGTCGCCTCGGTCACGGGCGTGCCGTTCGCCGACAGGATGCGATCGCCCGCCTCGATGAGGCCGGCCGCGGGAGCGTCCTCGGAGGCGACGCCCGCCACGGCGACGGTCGCGTCGAGGTCGTAGCCGAGCTCGCCGAGCGCGGCGGCCGTGGCCTCGGCCTGCGAATCGACCATCAGCACCGCGTTCTGCTCTTCACGCTGCTCGCTCGTGACGCCCGCGGGGAACACCACGTCCAGCGGCACGACCGCGCGAGACGGGTCCAGCCACGCGATCGCGAGCTCGAACCACGAGGGCGTGCGCTCGCGGTTGCCGACGACCTGCACCGTGGTGAGGTCGAGCGTGCCCGCCGTGTCGTCGAACGTCTCGGTGCCCGCGATCTCGATCAGGGGAAGCTCGGCGCCGTCGGCCGACTCGGCGGTGCCGATCGTGTCGTACACCGGCCCCGGTCGCTGGATCA
>NZ_JAPSJA010000209.1 GCF_031178525.1 Microbacterium sp. | reverse complement strand
TTCTCCAGCACGTATCCGCCGTGCGCGGGCGTTGCTCGCACGGCTGGACCCGCCGGCGCCGGTCGCCCGGCGCCCAGCGCCGGCACACCCGCCTGAGGGATCGGAGCCGGATTGAAGACCACGTCCTTTCCGCCACCGCTCAGCGTCGCGATCGACCTCCGGATCAGCTTCTCCGCTGCGGTCATCACGCGCGCATACTGCTCCACGGCCTCGCGATGCACCCAGGCGATCGAGGTGCCGGGCAGGATGTCGTGGAACTGCTGGAGGAGAACCTGCCGCCACAGCGCGTCGAGCTCGTCGTAGGGATAGTCGGCGCCCGTCCAGAACGTGGCGGACGCGGCCCAGAGCTCCGCCTCGATCAGCAGGTGCTCGCTGCGGCGATTGCCCTGCTTCGTCTTGTGCTGGCTGGTGAGCGTCGCTCGGTGCAGCTCCAGGTACAGCTCGCCGACCCACACCGGTGGCTGCGGCAGTTGCTGCTTCGCGCGCTCGAAGAACGCGTCAGGATGCTCCCAGCGCACCTTCGCGGAGCCCTCCAGGTCCGCCAGGCGCTTGGCGATGCCGGTCATCTCGCGGGTCGTGCCCCCGCCGCCGTCTCCCCACCCGACCGGGGCGATGGAGCCGTTCGCGAGGCGCGCTTCGCGGAACTGGCGCGTCGCGCGCGCGATCTCCGCGCCAGAGAGCCGGGAGTTGTAGGTGTCCATCGAGGGGAAGTGGCTGAAGATGCGGGACCCGTCGATGCCCTCCCACGCGAACGTGTGGTGCGGGAACCTGTTCACCTGGTTCCACGAGATCTTCTGCGTGAAGAACCACTCGAATCCCGCGCGCCGGATCAGCTGGGGGAGCGCCGGAGAGTAGCCGAACGAGTCGGGCAGCCACACGCCCTTCGAGCGGATGCCGAACTCCTCCTGGAAGAACCGCTGGCCGTACAGGAACTGCCGCACGATCGCCTCGCCCGTCGGCATGACGGTGTCGGACTCCACCCACATCCCGCCCAGCGGCAGGAAGCGTCCCTGTGCGACCGCTTCGCGCACCTTCTCGTACACCTCGGGGCGGTGCTGCTTGATCCAGGCGTACTGCTGCGCGCTCGACATGCCGTACACGAACTCGTCGGTTTCGCCCAGCAGGTCGGTCATGGACGACGTCGTGCGTGCCACCTTGCGGATCGTCTCGCGCACGGGCCACAGCCAGGCCGAATCGATGTGCGCGTGGCCGACGGCCGAGATCTCGTGCGCCGAGGCCTCGGCCGGCGACGCGAGCGCGGGAGCAAGGGCCGCGCGCGACGCGGTCGCCGTGCCGGGGATGTCCTGCAGGTCGAGCACGTCGAGCGCGTCGTCGAGCGCCTGCAGGATGCGCATGCGGCGCGGCCCCGATGCAGGCAGCTCCGCCTGCAGCTCGAGCAGCACCTCGATGTCGAGGGCCAGCTCGAACACCGCACCCTCGAACACCGCGAGGTCGAAGCACCGCGTGGCGTAGAGCTTGCGCGGCGAGGACGTGCGGATGTTCCCCTGCTGCGTCGGCAGGAAGGGCTGGCCACCCGCGAACGCGGCGACATCCAGCACCACCGGGTTCGATGCAGCCTCGATGAAGAACTCGATCTCCTCGCCGCCTGCCGCCGCGTCCGCGATCCTGACCCATTGATTGCGCGGGTTGAGCGACTTCACCGGCGAACCGTCCGGCAGGTACACGAGGCCTTCGCACTGAAAGCCCGTCATATCGACGTCGAACCCGAGGTCGACGAGCGCCTCGACCCGGCGCCCCGACCACTCGGCGGGCACCGTGCCTCGCACGCGGAACCAGGTCGTACCCCACGCGGCCCCCCACGCCGAGCCGACCTCGAAGGGCTCGAAGTCCAGCGCGAGGCCCTCGGTCGGCGCGGTGGGCTCCCCGGGCAGCTCGTGGAACTCGACCTGAAGCGGCACGCGCCGCGTGTGGACGGCGGGCTGGATCCGCTCGCGCAGCACGCGGACCGCCCGACCGACGGTGAGCGGGATGTCGTCATGCATTGCCGGCACCCGTGCGCAGCCGCAGGTTCTGCATGCCGCCGTCGACGGCGATCGAGACGCCGGTCGTGGAGCCGGCCCGCGGGCTGGCGAGATAAGCGACGGCCTCCGCCACCTCCTGCGCAGTGACGAGCCGACCGTGGGGCTGACGGGCGTGCAGCGCCGCCCGCTCCGCAACGGGATCGGGGGCGGCATCCACCAGCCGTGCCACCCACGGGGTGTCCGCGGTACCCGGGCTCACGCAGTTCACGCGGATGCCTTCGGCCAGATGGTCCGCCGCCATCGCCCGCGTGAGAGACAGCACCGCGCCCTTCGTCGCCGTGTACAGCGCTCGCGCCGGAAGCCCGGCGGTGGCCGCGATGGAGGATGTGTTCACCACGGCCGCTGCCGGAGAGGACCGGAGGTGCGGGAGCGCGGCGCGCGTGACGCGCGCGATCCCGATCACGTTCACGTCGAAAACGCGGTGCCATTCGTCGTCGGAGTTGTCGGCGATGGTTCCCGTGGCGCCGATGCCCGCGTTGTTCACCACGATGTCGAGGCGACCGAAGTGCTCGGCCACGGCGGCGACCGCCGCGCGCACCGACTCGTCGTCGGAGACGTCCGCGCGCACCCCGAAGTGGGCGCGTGCCGCTCCCGACGGATCGAGATCGAGAACCGCGACGCGTGCGCCGCCCTGGTGCAGCCGGTCGGCGGTGGCCGCACCGATGCCGGACGCACCGCCCGTGACGATCGCCGTCAGCCCGTCGTATTCTTCCATCGCTCCTTCTCCCTGCACTCGCCTCGCCCGACGGGACGTCATCCCTGGAGGAACTCCTGGCGCTGCCTGCCGAGACCCTCGATCTCGATCTCGCAGACGTCGCCGTGACGCAGGTAGGGGAAGCGACCCGAGAGGGCGACCCCTTCCGGCGTGCCGGTCATGATCAGGTCGCCGGGCTCGAGAGCGAGGAACTGGCTGAGGTACCAGACGACGTGCTCGACGCCGAAGATGAGGTCCGCCGTGCTCGAGTCCTGACGCGGCTCGCCGTTGACCCAGCTGCGCAGTCGCAGGTCCCCGTGATCCACCTCATCCGGCGTCACCAGCCACGGGCCGGTCGGATTGAAGCCGGGGACGCACTTCCCCTTCGACCACTGGCCGCCGGAGAGCTCGAGCTGGAACTCGCGCTCCGAGAGGTCGTTCGCCGCGACGAAGCCCGCGACGTGACGCATGCTGTCCGCGGTCGAGTCGAGTTCGTACGCGCGCCGGCCGATCACGACGCCGAGCTCCACCTCCCAGTCGGTCTTCGTGCTGCGGTGGGGGAGTGTGACGGGGTCGAACGGCCCCGCCACGGTGTTCGGCGTCTTCAGGAACATGATCGGCTCGCGGGGCGGAGCGGATCCGGACTCGGCCGCGTGCGCGGCGTAGTTCATGCCGATGCAGATCACGGCGCCGGGGCGCGCGATCGGACTGCCGACGCGCAGACCGGACGCCTCCGCGGCCGGGATCTCCGGCAGAGCGCCCTGCTCGATCGCGGTTCGCACGCGTTCGACGCCTCCCTCCGCGAGGAACGTGCCGTCGATGTCCGCGGTGAGCGAGCGTAGATCGAAGACGGCGCCGTCGATGTCGACGATGGGGATCTCGTGTCCGGCGGCTCCGAGGCGTGCGAGCTTCATGGTGTCCTTCCGACGTGCTGGGGATCTTCTCGTTCAGGTCGCGGAACCAGCCCTTCCGCGTCGAGTTCCGCCCACAGGGCCTCCGGCACGTGCGCGCGATAGCGCTCGATCGTGCTCGCCACGTGGCCGGGAGTCCGGCTGCCGAGCACGACCGACACGACGGCCGGGTGCCGAAGGGGGTACTGCACGGCCGCCTCCGGCAGGGTCACGCCGTGCGCCTCGCACACGCGCGCGACGCGACGCGCGCGCTCGATGGTCTCGCGCGGTGCGGGGCCGTAGTCGTAGTGCGCGTCGTCCGGCACCCTCGCCGCGCTCAGCAGGCCCGAGTTGTAGGCGGCCGCGGCCACGACGCCGACGCCACGC
>NZ_JAPSJA010000208.1 GCF_031178525.1 Microbacterium sp. | reverse complement strand
CGCGCGGGCCGGCTCGTGCTGGACGGCGCGATCGATCCGTCGGTGTCGGGCACCGAGGTGGGCCTCGCGCAGGGGCTCGCGTTCGAGAAGGCGCTGCGCACCTACATGCAGTCGTGCCTCGACGGCGCGACGCAGGACGGCGGGGGCTGCCCGTTCTCGGGGACGCTGGATCAGGCGATGGGCGACCTGGCGGCGCTGCTGGCGTCCGTCGACCGCTCGCCGCTGCCGGCGCCCGACGGGCGCGAACTCGGCGCGGACTCCCTCACGACGGCGATCGTCGCCGCGCTGTACGCGCCGGAGAACTGGGCGTACCTGACGGATGCGCTCACGTCCGCGCTGCAGGGCGACCCGACGACCGCCTTCCTGCTCGCCGACTTCTACAACGGACGCGAGGACGGGCAGTACGCGGACAACTCGACCGAGGCGTTCCAGGCGTACAACTGCATGGACTATCCCGCCGACGACCAGGAGACGCAGGACGCCGCGACGGAGCGGCTGCAGCAGGACGCGCCGACGATCGCGCCGTACTGGGAGGGGCCCGGGGTGTGCGAGGTCTGGCCTCACGAACCGACGGGTGAGCGCAATCAGATCGCGGCCTCGGGAGCGGCTCCGATCGTGGTGATCGGCACGACCGGGGATCCTGCGACGCCGTACGCGTGGGCGCAGTCACTCGCGGATCAGCTCTCCAGCGGCGTCATGGTGACCTACGAGGGCGAGGGGCACACCGCCTACAACGGCCAGAGCACGTGCGTCGACGACGCCGTGGACGCCTTCTTCCTGGACGGCACCGTGCCGGAGGACGGGCTCACCTGCGCCCCCTGAGCGTGACGCACCCGGACATCGCCCCGGTTCGGAGCACGGTTTCGGATCGGGTATGATGGTTCATCGTGCCGCGCGAGCGGTGCGTACGCCGCTTTAGCTCAGTCGGCAGAGCGATTCACTCGTAATGAATAGGTCGTCGGTTCGATTCCGACAAGCGGCTCGATCAGGCCTCCGGACTCCACTCCGGGGGCCTTTTCGCTGTCCGGGGAGTCGCCGCGCGCTCCCGTGCACCGACCGCAGCGCAGGAGAACGGCACGGATTCGGAGGATTCCGGCCGGATCCGTCCTTCGTCGTGGATTTCTCCTTGATCTGTGGCGCAATGAGGAGATGACCGACCTCCAGACCCTCCCCACCGCCGACACGGCGGACGCCGTCGACTGGTTCGCCCGCAAGCTCCGCCACGAGACCGACCCCTCCGACGTCGCCGCCGCGCGGGCCGCCGGCGAGCAGGTCACGCTCGTCGATGTGCGCAATCAGGCGTCCTACGACCAGGGGCATGTGCCCGGCGCCCGACACATCCCGCGCCCGGAGCTCGCGGAGCGCCACGCCGAGCTCGCGGGGCTGCCGAACGTGGTCGTGTACTGCTGGGGCCCCGCGTGCAACGGCGCGACGCGAGCCGCCCTCGAGCTCAGCCGGCTGGGTTACCCCGTGAAGGAGATGATCGGCGGGTTCGAGTACTGGGCGCGCGAGGGTCTCGCGATCCAGTCGGCCGACGGACGCTCGCGCCGCCCGGTCGACCCGCTCACCGCGCCGCTGTCCTGAGCATCGGAGCCGGCTCCGCACCTGCCAGACTGGATGGGTGACCGCCGCGCTCCCTCCGTCCCGTCTCGCCTGATGCTGGGCGGAGCACTCGGCGCCATCACGGAGATCCTGACCTGGGTCGGGATCGGGGCGGCCGTGCTGTTCGGCGGGGCAGCCCTCATCGTGCGGCTCGCCGACGGCACATGGGAGCCGATCCGGACCGTGCTGATCGACGACCCCTCCTCCACGGCGCACGCGCGGCAGGTCGTGCGGTGGTTCGGCGACGACGGCGTGCACGAGGCGCCGCTGACGAACGAGATGCGCGCGGCGGCGCGCGGCGACGAGCTCGAGCTGTTCCACCGCGTGGGCACGCGTGACGACGTGCGGCTGCACGAGCGGTCCCCCTGGCCGCGTCTGCTGGGCGGCGTCGCGCTCGCGTGCGGAGGAGTCGGCGTGCTGGCCCTGATCGTGCAGATCGTCGCGATGGTCGCCGCGGGCTAGGCGGGCGCCACCGGCTGGCGCAGGATCGTCCGCCGCCGCTCGGGCGGCACGCGACGGAAGTCGCTCAGATAGATCTCGTGGTGGCGGCCGGTCGGCACGAGCCCCGCGCCCGGGATCACCTCGTCGTGCATCCTCGCGAGCACGGGCGCCTCGTCGTCGAAGGATCCCACGTGCAGCGTCTGCACGCAGCGTCCCTCCGCCAGCGCCTCGAGGCGCACCCGCTCGGGCGCCTCGACCGCGCCGAACAACGCGTCGTCGACCCACTCCGGCACGAGGATCAGCAGCGTCCATCTCCACTGCGCCTTGTCGCGCGCGGTCGTGAACGCGGTCATGTCCTCCGCCCACCAGAGCCCCTCGAGCGGCGGCACCACGTAGTCGCGCCCCAGTCGGCTTCTGCTCGCGAACTTCAGCCGGTACGCGACGGGGTACAGGGCCTCGATCGCCTCGCCGAACACCCAAGAGTTCGGATCGCCGTGTCCGTCGGTCATGAGGTACCGCGCCTCCGGCACATCGAGGAACCGGAAATCACCGTGGCGCGCCCGGTAGCCGTCGAGCGTCTTCTTGACGTCCACCTTCTCGGTCATCCGCGACCTCCCGGGGCCATTCTCCTGCGGATCGCCCCGGGCGTACCCTCGGAACATGACCAGAGCACTGCTGATCGTGGACGTGCAGAACGACTTCACGGAGGGCGGCGCGCTCGGCGTGATCGGCGGCGACGCGGTCGCCGCCGGGATCACGCGCCACCTGCGGGCTCACGCGGAGGAGTACGCCGTCATCGTCGCGTCACGCGATTGGCACGACGCGGACAGCGACAACGGCGGGCACATCGTACCGGACGGAAGCGAGCCTGCGCCCGACTACGTCGCGACGTGGCCCCCGCACTGCATCGCCGGCACGGAGGGCGCCGAGTACGACCCCGGCCTCGACACGACCGCCGTGACGCATCACGTCAAGAAGGGGCAGGGCAAGCCCGCCTACTCGATGTTCGAGGGCGTCACGGACGACGGATCGACCGTGGCCGCCGTGCTCGCGGAGCAGGGGATCGAGACCGTCGACGTCGTCGGCATCGCGACCGATCACTGCGTGCGTGCGTCTGCGCTGGATGCCATCGAGCACGGCCAGCACGTGCGCGTGCTGATCGATCTCATCGCGGGTGTCGCCCAGGAGCCGAGCGACGCCGCGCTCGCGGAGCTGGCCCACGCGGGCGCCGAGCTCGGCAGGAGCGAGCCGGCATAGCGGCGCGCGACGGCGCCGTCCGGCCCGTGGCAGCCGGATCGCGTCAGCCGAGCGCGCGCAGCTTGCGTTCGAACACCGTGCGCTCGCGGTCGTTCGCCGTCAGGCGCGCGGCCGTCTCGAGCTCCGCACGAGCCTCAGCGGTGCGTCCGAGGCGGATCAGCAGCTCGGCGCGCACTCCGGGAAGCTGCGCGTAGCCCGCCAGCGGCTGGGCGAGGCCGTCGACGATGCGCAGGGCCGTCGCCGGGCCCTCGGACATCGACACCGCGACGGCGCGGTTGAGTTCCACGACGGGTGACGGCGCGATCCGGCCGAGCGCCTCGTACAGCACGGCGATCCGCTCCCAGTCGGTCGCGTCGACCGAGGGCGCGACGTCGTGGCACTCGGCGATCGCGGCCTGCAGGGCGTAGGGCCCGCGGCCGCGACCGAGCGCATCGCACCGGGCCAGAGCGTCCCCGCCGAGGGTGATCAGCCCGCGATCCCAGCGCGTGCGATCCTGATCGCCGAGCAGGATCGGCTCGCCCGACGCGTCCACTCGAGCCGGGAAGCGCGCGGCGCTCAGCGCCATCAGAGCGACGAGGCCGTGCGCCTCGGGCTCCTTCGGGACGAGTGCCGCGAGCACCCGCGCGAGCCGCAGCGCCTCGCTGCTGAGATCGGTGCGCATCCACCGCTCGCCGCCGGACGCGGCATAGCCCTCGTTGAAGATCAGGTACAGCACGCTCAGCACGGCCGAGAGCCGCGCGG
>NZ_JAPSJA010000207.1 GCF_031178525.1 Microbacterium sp. | reverse complement strand
TCGCTCATCACCAACCTCGCCGCGGGCATCTCGCCCGACCCGCTCAGCCACGAAGAGGTGATCGATGCCGGCCGCCAGGCGGAGCCGGTGATCTCGGCCCTGCTCGCCCGCGTGATCGAGCGGCTGTGATGGACACCGCGATCCTGGATCAGGCCCGCGCCTGGCTCGCGCAGGACCCCGACGACGAGACCCGCGAGGAGCTCGCGGGGCTCATCGAGCGCGCGGAGTCCGGCGACGAGGACGCGGTCGACGACCTCGCCGACCGCTTCGACGGCCGGCTGCAGTTCGGCACCGCGGGCCTGCGCGGCGAGCTCGGCGCGGGCAGCAACCGCATGAACCGCGTACTGGTGGCGCAGGCGGCGGCGGGCTTCGCGGCGTTCCTGCGCGGTCGCGATCCCGATGGCACGCCGACGGTGGTCGTCGGCTACGACGGCCGCCGCAACTCCGACGTGTTCGCCCGCGACTCCGCCGAGCTGTTCGCCGGCGCGGGGCTGCGTGCGATCCTGCTCCCCCGGCGCCTTCCGACGCCGGTGCTCGCGTTCGCGGTGCGGCACCTGGGCGCCGACGCCGGCGTCATGGTGACGGCGAGCCACAATCCCCCGAACGACAACGGCTACAAGGTCTACCTCGGCGGGCGTGACGCGGGCTCCCAGATCGTGGCGCCGTCCGACGGCGAGATCGCGGCGTCCATCCGGCGGATCGCGGACGAGAGCTCGGTGCTCGACCTGCCGCGCTCGACCGACTACGAGATCGCCGACGAGGCGGTCGTCGAGGAGTACGTCTCGGCGACCGCCGCCGTGGGGCCGGCTCCCGAGGGCGCCGCCGGCACGCGCTGGGTCTACACCGCGATGCACGGCGTCGGCTGGGAGACCTTCGCCCGGGTGCTGCAGGCCGCGGGCTACCCCGCCCCCACCGTGGTGCCCGAGCAGATCGATCCCGACGGCCGCTTCCCGACCGTGGCGTTCCCGAACCCCGAGGAGCCCGGCGCGATGGACCTCGCCTTCGCGACGGCCCGCTCCTCGGACGCGGAGTTCGTGATCGCGCAGGATCCGGATGCCGACCGCCTCGCGGTCGCCATCCCGCTGCGCGGCGAGGGGGGCGAAGGCGGCTGGCGTCGCCTGACCGGCAACGAGGTCGGGCTGCTGCTGGGCCGGCGTGCCGCCCGAGCGGCGGCCGGCACGTCCGGCGCATCGCTCGCGTGCTCGCTCGTGTCCTCGCCGGGTCTGGGCGCGATCGCCGAGAAGTACGATCTCGACTTCCACGAGACCCTCACGGGCTTCAAGTGGATCTCCCGCGCGCCCGGCATGGTGTTCGGCTTCGAGGAGGCGCTCGGGTACCTCGTGAACCCCGAGACGGTGCGCGACAAGGACGGCATCTCGGCGTCGATCGCGTTCCTCGAGCTCGCGACGGAGGCGCGCGGCCGCGGCCTGACGATCGCCGACCTGCTCGACGAGCTCACGACGGAGATCGGCTTCTACGCGAGCGGTCAGGTGTCGGTGCGCGTCGAGGACGTCTCGACGATCGCGGCGATGATGGCCGCCCTGCGCGCCGATCCGCCCTCCTCGTTCGGCGACACGAAGGTCGCGCAGGCCGACGACCTGCTGCAGGACCCGGCGGGCCTGGGCGGGGACGTCCTGCGCTACAGCCTCGCGGACGGGTCCCGCATCATCTTCCGCCCGAGCGGCACCGAGCCGAAGCTCAAGGTCTACCTCGACGTGCGCGGCGAGTCGATGGAGGACTCCGCGGCGCGCCTCGTCGCGCTCGAGCAGGCCGTGAGAGAACGGCTGGATCGCCTCTCCTGAACCCCTTGGGCGCCACCTCTCCGCGACGTAGCATGCGAGCAGACGGGCGGCTTCGCCGTCCCCGACGAGAGGACGACGCACATGGGAATGATGATGGACATGATGGAGTCCATGCCGAGCGCTCAGGCGACAGGCATGGACATGGCGATGATGCAGGAGTGCATCGAGGCGTGCTCGGCGGTGGGCATGACGGCGACGATGTGCGCCGACGCGGACGCCGGCGAGAACATGGCGAAGTGCGCGTCGATGTGCGCCAACATGGCGGATGTCGCCGGCGCGACCATGCGCATGATGATGCGCCCGATGGGCTACGACACGGGCGTCATGCGCGCCATGATGACCGCGTGCATGACCATGGGCGAGGCCTGCGCGGCCGAGTGCCGCATGCACGCAGAGATGGCGGAGCACTGCCGCATCTGCGCCATGGCGTGCGAGGCGATGGTCGAGACCTGTCGCAGGGCGATGGACGCGATGCAGATGGCCTGACGGCGGGAAGGATCAGCGGCGACGCGCGCGGATGAGCCGGCCGCCGACGGAAAGCACCTCCGCGACCGGGTGGAACGCCACCGGCTCGCCGGCGGACACGCGCGCCCGCACGTCGATCGCGAGCACCTCTCCCGTGAGCGTGGAGAGCGCGACGCCCGATGCGTCCGTGCACATGACGAGAGCATCGATCCACGCGCTCGGCCACGCCGAGACCACCGCGCGCTGCACCGGCAGCACATCCTGGGTCGTGTTCTCGCTCATGACTCAACGGTAGGAACCGCCGCCCGCTCTGTCACACGTTCACGTCACACGCCGCAATACGGGCGGCATCTCCTCGTCTTTCCGACGCCGCCGAGCCGACCAGCACTCGTTCGTCGAATCCGCGGTGGTTCGCGTGCCGGATCGGCGAAAGAGCACGGGTTCGACGGCGCGCGGGTACGGTGTGGGGATGGCGCTGCGGAGGGTCGTGATCACCGCGGCCGCGGGGCTGCACGCGCGGCCCGCGGCCGAGCTGGCGCGCATCGCCCAACGGCGCGATGGCGGCATCCGGATCCGCACGGCGAGCGCGACCGTCGACGCCGCGAGCGTGCTGGCGGTGATGAACCTGGCGCTGACGCACGGGCAGGAGGTCGAGCTCGAGGCGGAGGGTCCGGGGGCGGACGCCGCGCTGGACATCGCCGAATCGCTGCTGGCCCCGCCGGGGCACTGACGTCGCGCGCCGCGCCCGTCGCGCCCGCGCCGTCGCCTGCGCGAGGTCTCAGCGCGCTAGCCGTCGATCACGGCGGCGAGCTCGTCGAGGAACGAGGACAGATCGACGCCGCGCCGCACGAGACGCTGCGCGCTGTCGGGCTCGCCGAAGACCTCGACGAGCTGCTCGAAAACGGTCTGGAACGCGGCGCGGTCGCTCTCGCTGAAGGCGACGAGCGCGACGACGTTCACGCGTCTGTCGCCCCACCGAACGGGCTGATCGCTGATGCCGAGCGCGATCGCCGTGCGGGCCGCGGTCATCCGCAGCGCGTGCGGCACCGCGAGGGTCTCGGTGAACGCCGTCGACGACAGCCGCTCGCGCTCGATCGTGCTGACGACGTACTCCTCGTCGATGACGCCCTGCGCCACGAGCAGGGCGCCCAGATCCCGGATGATCCCCTCCTCGCCGCGCGAGGCATCCATCCCCCGCAAGAACGCGCCGGGCGAGAAGTAGCGCGCGAGCTCGGCCCGCAGCCGCCCGAGCCTGCGGGAGCGGCGCACGCGGCTCGCGGCGGCGGCGACCCGCTCGACGTCGGCGTCGGTCAGGAACGGCTGGATCCGCACGATCCGGTCCGAGGGCGTGCCGGCCGAGAGCACGGGCGGCTCGATCGTCGTGAGCACCAGGTCGGAGTCGATCGCGCTCCAGTCCGGGTCCACGCGCGTCTCGACGCCGATGACCTCGATCGAGCGGCCGAGCGACCGGTCCACGCTCGAGCGCAGCAGCTCGTGCAGCTCGTAGTAGCCGGGGCACACGATCGTCGCGGTGAGCATCGTCTCGGCGCGGCGGCTGCGCTCGAGGCGTCCGCCGACGTGCATCGCGATGTACGCGATCTCGTCGTCGTGGATCTGCATGCCCAGCGTCACGGCGAGCTCGCTCGCGAGGGAGACGGCGACATCGAAGATCATCGGGTACGCCGATTTCAGCGTGCGGGTGAGAGGATTGCGCGACCACGCCTGTTCCCGCGCCCGGTGCACGAGGTTCTGCACGTGCAGCGACAGGCGCTCGACG
>NZ_JAPSJA010000206.1 GCF_031178525.1 Microbacterium sp. | reverse complement strand
CGATCTCGCCCGGCTGCACGTCGAGATCGACGGGCGCGAGCCCCTCGGCCGCGAAGCCGCGGAGACGGAGCGCGGGCTCTCCGGCATCCGGAGCGGCCGGCGGGACACGCTCGCCGTGCGCGGCACCCGACACCGCGGCGACGATGTCGCCCTTGGTCACTCCCGCCATGTCGGCCGACCACACCACGCGGCCGTTGCGCAGCACCGTCGCGCGATCCGCGAGGCGCATCACCTCGTTGAGGAGGTGCGTGACGTACAGGATCGCGATGCCCTCCCGCTTGAGCTGCAGGACGAGTTCGCCCAGCCGCTCGGATTCGACGGGCGAGAGCGCGGCGCTCGGTTCGTCGAGGATCAGCAGACGCGCCCGGCGCTGCAGCGCCTTGGCGATCTCGACCTGCTGGCGCTGCCCCATCGAGAGCTCGCCCACGACGGCGTCCGGGCTGATCTCGGCTCCGATCCGCGCGAGGGCCTCCACCGCCTGGCGCTTCTGCTCGCGGCGGCGCACGAGCACACCACCGGCGGTTCGCTCCTGGCCCAGGAACAGGTTTTCGGCGACCGTGAGCGAGTCGATCAGGCTCAGGTGCTGGTAGATCACGGCGACGCCGCCGGCGATCGACGCGCGCGGATCCAGTGCCGTGTGCTGTTCGCCGTCGATGTCGATGACCCCCTGGGTGGGCGCAGTGCGCCCACCCAGGCAGCCGATCACCGTCGACTTGCCGGCGCCGTTGTGGCCGAGCAGAGCGTGCACCTCGCCCGAGCGGATCTCGAGATCCACGCCGTCCAGCGCGAGCGTCGCGCCGTACCGCTTCGTCAGCCCGGTGATCGTGACGGTCATGTCAGCCGCCGAACGAGGCGATGTAGTCGTCGAGGTCCGCGCTGTCCGGCGTGACCATGTACACGGGCACGTCGAAGCGCTCATCGCTCTCGCCCTCCCCGAGGGCGAGCGGCACGTCGATCACGGCGCGCGCGATCTCGAGCGAGTCGATCGTGACCACGGCGCGGACGAAGGAGCCCTTCTTCATCTCCTGGAACAGCGTCAGGTTTCCGTCCAGGCCCCCGACATAGGTCTCGGCGTCGTCCGCGGCACGACCCGCTCCGGCGAGAGCCTGGTATGCGCCGGCAGCCGCGTCGCCCACCGCCGCGACGACGATGCTGACGTCGGGGTGCTGGGCGAGTACCGCGCTGGTGACCGACAGGCCCTCGTCAGGCGTCACGGCCTGCTGCTGGATGATCTCGAGGTCCGGCGCCGTCTCGGCGAGCGCGTCGAGAAGACCCTGCGTGCGCTCCTGCCCGAGCTGGATGGTCTCGTCGACGAGCACGAGCGCGGTGCCCTCGCCTCCGAGGGCCTCCTCGGCCCACTGGCCGGCGTTCTCGCCGAGCATGCGGCCGGACTCCTCGAAGCTGAACTGCAGCGACGTGGTCTGGTTCTCGAGATCGCCGCCGTATGTGATCCAGTGCTTGCCCGCGTCGAGGTACTGCTTCGCCACGGTCTCCACGCTCGCGTTGTCCATGGGGAACGACACGACCGCGTCGACGTCCGATCCGAGATGGGTCGTGAGCTGGCTCACCTGCGTCGACAGGTCCATGTTGTCGTTCGTCAGGACGAGCTCGACCCCCTTCTCCTCGGCGTAGGCGGTCGCCGCCTCCGTGAGCGCGGCGTAGACCGGCAGCGCCGTGAACGGGTAGTCGAAGAGGATCTTGTCGACCGTTCCGGCCGCAGGCTGCGACGCGCCCGAGGACGCCGCCTCCGGCTCGACCGAGCAGCCGCTGAGCGTGCCTGCGGTGATCGCGACGCCCGCGGCGACCGCGAGCAGACGGTGGGTGTGCTTCATCGTGGATCTTCTTTCTGGGGTGACTGCGTGGGGACTGCAGGAGTGGCGCGGGAGTGGGCCCGCGGACGCGTGGGTGGGAGCACGCGTGTCGATGGAAGGTCAGTCGCGGGTGAAGACAAGTTCCCCTTCGAACCAGGTCTGGCGGGCGATGATGTCCTTCAGCTCATGGGGATCGACGGTCAGCGGATCCGCGCTCAGGAGCACGAAGTCGGCCGAGAGTCCGGGCGCGATCCGACCGGCCACGTCGGCGAGGTTCATCGCACGCGCGGAGGACGACGTGTAGGCGGCGAGCGCCTCGCGCACCGTGATGGCCTGCTCCGGCCACTGCCTGCCGGGGAACCTCCCGGTCGGATCCTCGCGCGTGACGAGTCCCGAGATCGCGTGCCAGGGATTCGGAGACTCCGCGACCGGCCAGTCGGATCCGCCCACGACGGTCGCACCGCTGTCGAGGAGCGCCCGGTTCGGGTGCAGCCGATCGCCGAACGGCTCAGGCAGCACGGAGCGCAGCGAGTCGACGATCACGCCGGGCACCCAGAGCATCGGCGAGATCTCGGCGACGACGTCGAGCTCCGCGAACCGCGGGATGTCGTCGGGGTGGATGTACTGGCCGTGGGCGATGTGCACGAGCAGGCCGAGCCCGTCCGCGCGCACACGCTCGACGGCGTCCAGCACCATGCGCACGGAGGCGTCGCCCGTGCAGTGGATCTTGACGCCGAGCCCCAGCTCGTCCGCGTGGCGCAGCCAGTCCTCGACCTCGCCGATCGGCATGGTCGTGGCGCCGCGATGGTCGTGTCCGTGGGCGTCCGAGGGCAGGTACGGCTCGAGGAACGCGCCCGTATGGGTGGGCGGCACGCCGTCCAGGAAGATCTTCGTGAAGTCGGGACGGTGGTGCGCGGTGCGGTGGTCCTCACCGCGTGCCATGAGCGGCCGACCGATGAACCGGTTGCCGAAGATGTTGTCGTTGATCAGCAGCGAGGACACGGCCCAGGCCTTCAGACGCCCCTCGGCGTCGAGGAGCTGGAAGGCCTGGATCAGTTCGCGGGTCGCCGCCGCGTCCTGGAACGCCGTGATCCCCAGCTCGTGCATCATCTCGATGCCGCGCTCCGAGCAGCGTGCGAGGCGTGCGATGTCCGGCTCGCCCTCGGCCGCCGCGCGCGCCTGGTCGGCGATCGCGCCCGCGGACTCGAACAGCAGCCCGGTCGCACGGCCGGCCGCGTCGCGCACGATCTTGCCTCCGGCCGGATCCGGCAGCGCGTCGTCGATGCCGGCGATCGCGAGGGCGAGGGAGTTGGCCCACTTGTTGTGGTGCGAGTCGTCCGTCAGCAGCACGGGGTTGCGGGGCGAGACGGCGTCGAGGCGGCGCAGCGGATCGGCTGTGCTCAGCTCGGGCACCAGCGTCGAGCCCCAGATCCCGCCGAGCACCCACTCCCCCGGTGCCAGATCCCTGTCGCGGATCCACGCCTCCACGGCGTCGCAGATGTCGTCGATGGTCGCCGTCGGCGCGAAGCTCAGCCGATAGAGGTCCTCCTCGCCCGCCATGGAGTGATGGTTGTGCGCGTCCATCAGCCCCGGCACGATGCACGCACCATCCGCATCCAGGATCCGGGTGCCCGGTCCGGCCAAGGCCATGATCTCGGCCGTGTCCCCGACTGCCGTGATGCGTCCGGACGCGACCGCGAAGGCCGTGGCGGCCGGGGCCGCATCGTCCATGGTGTGGACCCTCGCGTTGTGGACGATCAGGTCGTGCTCGGTCATTGCTTACTCTCCTCCGTCGGTGAGACGAATGTATTGAGCGTGCGCTCAAATATGGTTTCGATGATGTTGCGGCCGCGTGACGTTCTCAGCCCGCTCCCGAAGCCCCCACCGTCATGACGGCGAGCATGACCGCCATGGCGCCGATCTCGACGCGCATGGCGGTCGTGGCATGCGCGCCTCGCCAGGCGAGCGCGACGCTCCAGATGCCGTAGGCGGCGATCGACGCCGCGACGAGCGTCTCGGCCGGCACGCCATGGGCGTGCGGCGCAGCTGACGCCGGGGCGGGATGCGCCAGGAGCGCGGCCGCCATCAGCACCGCGCCGATCGACCGGTGCGCGGAGGCGACGCGCTCGCGCTCACGGCGCCGATCACCCGCCGACGACGCCAGCGCGGCCGCGACGAGAGCCGCCGCGAGCACCACAGACGGCATGCCGACCGCAAGCACGTGCATCACCATCGCCGC
>NZ_JAPSJA010000205.1 GCF_031178525.1 Microbacterium sp. | reverse complement strand
GTGAGCAGCGATCCGGTCAGGACGAGATCGAAGATCGCCGTGCCGCCCGCTGTCGCCGCCTGCGCGTTCCACTGGTTCAGACCGATGATGAGCGGATACCAGTCGGGGTCGCGCAGCATGATGAGCGGCAGGAAGTAGTTGTTCCACGTGGCCACCATGGTGAACAGCAGCACCGTGACGAAGCCGGGGGCCAGCAGTCGCAGCGCCACCTGGCCGAAGATGCGCAGCTCGCTCGCTCCGTCGATCCGCGCGGCCTCCATGAGCTCGGTCGGCACGGCCTCGCTCGCGAACGTCCACATCAGGTAGAGGCCGAACGGCGAGATGAGCGACGGGATGATGACCGACCACGGCGTGTCCGTCAGGCCCATGGAGCTGAACATGAGGAACGTCGGCACGGCCAGCGCGGTGCCGGGCACGGCGACGGCTCCGATGATCACGGCGAACACGGCGCGCTTGCCGGGGAAGTCGTACTTCGCCAGCGCGTAGCCGCCGAGCACGGCCAGCAGGGTCGCGCCGCCGGCGCCGACCACGACGTAGAGCAGCGTGTTGCCGAACCACCGCAGGAAGATGCCGTCGTCGTAGGTGAGGGCGCGGCCGATGTTGTCGAACAGGACGAACTCGTCGCCGAACCACAGCCCGAAGCTGCTGAACAGGTCGCTCTGCGTCTTGGAGGCGTTGATGAACAGCCAGATCAGCGGGATCAGCGAGTACACCAGCGCGATGCCCGTGAGCACCGTGAGCAGGATGCTGCGGCGCGGCTTGTCCACGGTGCCGTGGGGGCGGCGGCGCGTGGCCGCGGGGGAGACGGTGAGAAGGCGGGTCGTCGTCATGTCAGTCGGCCTTCCGCATCCCGCGCAGCTGCACGACGTAGGCGATGATCATCGTGATCAGGCCCATGATGATCGCGACCGTGGCCGAGTAGTTGAGCTGCTGCCCCGTGAAGGCCAGGTTGTACGCGTAGAGGTTGGGCGTGAACGACGTGGTGATCGCGTTGGGCGCGAGTGACTGCATGATGCTCGGCTCGTTGAACAGCTGGAAGCTGCCGATGATCGAGAAGATGGTCGCCACCACCAGCGACCCGCGGATCGCCGGGAGCTTGATCGCGCGGATGATCCGGAACTGGCTGGCGCCGTCGATGGCGGCCGCCTCGTAGAGCGAGGTGGGGATGACGCGCAGCGCCGAGTAGAAGATGAGCATGTTGTAGCCCAGGAACTCCCAGGTGACGATGTTGCCGATCGAGGCGAGCACGAGCTCGGGCGAGAGCAGGTTGGGCAGCTGGATGCCGAAGAAGTCGTTGATGTTGCCGACCAGGCCGAAGCGCGTGCCGTACATGAAGCCCCACATCAGGGCCGCCACGACGGCGGGCACGGCATAGGGCAGGAAGATCGCCAGCCGGAAGAACCCGGCGCCGTACAGGCGCCCGCTGTCGATCGCGAGCGCGGCGAGCAGCGACAGGAACAGCATGATCGGCACCTGGATGAGAAGGAACAGCCCCACCCGGATCACGCCGGCCCAGAACGCCGCGTCGCCGAACGCCGCGACGTAGTTGTCGAGGCCCACGAACGCGTTGCCGCCCACGAGCTGGTTGCGGAACAGGCTCAGCCACAGCGCGTACAGGATCGGCGCGATGAACACGAGGACGAACACGAGCGCGAACGGCGCGAGGAATCCCCATCCGGTCCATCGCCCGCCCGCATGCCGGGTGCGACGCGCGGGGGGCCTGACAGGTCCCGTGACCGCTATCGGTGCTGACGTCGTCGTCATGGCTGCAGCTCGCCTCCTCGCGTCCGGCCGCTCCGGATGTTTACGCAAACATCATCACATACCGCGCGCATTCGCAAGACCGCCGGACGCGATACGGTGATGCCACCATGTCTGACAACCGGGTGCGCCGCGGGACCCGCCGCGTGTCGATGGCCGACGTCGCCGCGCGCGCCGGGGTGTCGATGCAGACCGTCTCGCGGGTCGCGAACGGCACCGACGCCGTCGTGCCCGAGACGCGCCAGCGCGTCATCCGCGCCATGAACGAGCTCGGCTACCGTCCCAACAGCGCCGCCCGCGCGCTCAAGCTCGGCTCGTTCCGGACGCTCGGCGTGCTCTCGCACACCCTGTCCACACTCGGCGACGTCCGCACGATCGAGGCCATCGCCCTGTCGGCGGCCGCCGAGGGGTACGCGACCACGCTCATCCCCGTGCACGCCACGAGCCAGGCGGGCATGGACCGGGTGTTCTCGAGACTGCAGGAGCTCACGGTCGACGCGCTCATCCTGAACATGGAGGCGCCGATGCTCGTGCATGCCGCGGAGATGCTGCCGCCGGGCGTGCCGGTCGTGTACATGGATCCCGACGTCCCCGAGGCGCGGGTCATCGTCGACACGGATCAGGCGGGCGGCGCCCGGCAGGCGACCGAGCACCTGCTCGGCCTCGGCCACCGCACGGTGCACCATCTCGCCGGCCCGGAGGACTCACGGCCCGCGGCGCGGCGCATCGAGGGGTGGCGTGCGGCCCTGCAGGAGGCGGGACGGGAGGTGCCGGCGATCGAGCGGGGCGACTGGAGCGTGGAGTCGGGGTACAGCGCAGGGCGCGCCCTCGCGGCCGATCCGCAGTGCACGGCCGTGTTCTGCTCGAACGACCAGATGGCCCTCGGCCTGTACCGCGCGCTCGCCGAGGTCGGCAGGCGCGTGCCGCACGACGTGAGCGTCGTGGGGTTCGACGACACGGCCGACGGGCGTGGGTACGCGCCGCCGCTGACATCGGTGCACCAGGACTTCACGGACGTCGGCCGGCGATGCGTCACGTCCGCGCTGGAGCTCGTCCGATCAGGGCCGCCGGTGGATCCGCAGGTCACGATCGTCGGGACCGAGCTCATCGTGCGCGCGAGCACGGCGCCGCCGCCCGGCTGACGAGCGGGGCGCGGCGCCGGTGGCGCGAATCAGCGGAGCGCGGCGCTCATGGGTCAGTGGTGATGAGCGTGGCGGCCCAGATGGTCGACGGGGCCGGCTCCCGGACGCGTCCACTGCGGGACGGGCCGGGTCGTCGCCGCGTCGTCAGGCCGGGCGCCGGTGTGATCCGTGCGCCAGTACCAGCAGGCCTCGCGACCCCGGGGCCACCCGTCGGGCGCGTCCTCCCAAACCTCGCCGCGGCCATACGGGGTGAGATCCAGCAGGCGCAGCTGGGTGTCCGCGACCTCGACACCGCGACCGGTCGTGTCGTAGGTGAGGAACACCCGCTCGCCGCGGCGCAGGAACACCGTGAGGTGGCCCATCTCGCCGCCCAGCGGCTCGGGGAGCCCGCGCACCGAGTACCAGGGCTGCGTGTAGCCCATGAACGCGAGGAACGGCGCGATCTCCTCCCACGGCCCCTCGCACAGGATCGCGAACGACACCCCTCTCGCGTGGAGATACACCGCGTCGCGCAGGTGCCACGCCGACAGCGTGCAGCCCTCGCACTGGCCCTGCGTCGGTGCGCCGTCGTGCCACATGTGCCGGTACACGAGCAGCTCCTCGCGCCCCTCGAACAGCGCCAGGAACGGCACCGGGCCGCTCGGCCCCGTGACCTCGAGCGTGCCGTCGATCTCGACCATCGGCAGGCGTCGGCGCGCCGCGGCGATCGCGTCGCCCTCGCGCGTGTGCGCCTTCTCGCGCCGCAGCAGCTCTTCGCGCGCCGCCTGCCACGTGGCGAGGTCGGCGACCGGCGGCGCGCCGGTGAACTCCGCCGTCCCGCTCATGCGTCCTGCTCCCAGGGCAGCTTCACGACGGGGAGGATGTACAGCCGCCCTGCGATCGCGGTGGGGTGCTTGGCCATGAGCGCGGCCGCCTCGTCGATCGACGCCGCCTCGATCACGTCGTAGCCGGCGAACCACTCCTTGAACTCGGGGAAGGGGCCGTCGGTCACGAGCGCCCTGCCGTCGCGCACCGCGACGGACTTCGCCTGCTCGGGACCCGCGACGGGGGCGCCCGGACCGAGCGCGCCGGCCGCCGTGCCCTCGTCGGCCCAGCGCTCGAGCATGCGCTGATCGTCCTCCCGCGGCAGCGCGGATCCGGAAGCGTCGGTCATATGGAGCACGAGGT
>NZ_JAPSJA010000204.1 GCF_031178525.1 Microbacterium sp. | reverse complement strand
CGATCTCGAGGCCGGCCGCTGCACAACGCACGGCCCGACCTACCAGAGCGGCACGGCGAACGGCGCCCCGTTCTACCGCGCCGTTGTCCTCAAGCGCACCGCGACGGGTGAGCAGCTCGGCTGCCCCAGCGACACCCAGGCGGCGCGCATCGTGTCGACCGGCTACGCCGGCGCACCGGGCTACACCGCCAAGAGCGGCGTCAAGCGCAGCCTCGAAGCGGTGTACAGCCGTTCGCCCGTGCCGCTCAACCCCAGCGGTCCCGCCGTGTTCGCGTACAGCTCGCAGGGAATGGGCGGCTCCGGAAAGCTCGTCGCCGAGAACGGGCTGGAGCCGAGCGTCCACGTGCGCGAGGGGAACGTCACGTGCGACGGCGGCAGCTCGGGCGACGCCGACTGGGTGATCAGGAGCGGCACCTTCACGGCGCAGGGTTCCTGCGTCGTGGCGGGCAACGTCTGGGCGTCCGGCGACGCCAGCACGACGGGCGACGCGAAGATCGGCGGCGACCTCCTCGCACAGAACCTGCACCTCACGGGTGGCACGATCTCGGGCAGCACCTGGTCGCGCGGCAAGACGACCATCGGCTGGGGCACCACCATCAGCACGAACATGACGGTCGGCACGGACCTCTTCTACGAGGGCGCCACCGTCGGTCGCACCACCACGCCGCGCTACGGCAGCGTCTGGGTCAACGGCACCGCGAACCTCAATTCGCACGATGTCAACATCAAGGGACAGATCCGCGCGGGCGTCGCCGTCACCGGCACCGGCAAACCGCAGGCTTCCCCGACCCCGATCGTCGGCACGCCGGTCGGAGCGCCCGCCGCCCCCGCCGCGCCCGTCGTCGCCGACTGGGTGGATCTGCCGTACGACCCCGAGATGTGGGCCGGCTTCACGCCCGTGACGCTGAGCGGCAACTGCACCTACGACTCGTTCAGCGCCGCCATCGCGACCATCGCGGGCCGCCCGGGACTGATCGACGCGCGGGCGTGCCTCAATATCGTGACGATCTCCGACTATCAGAAGCTCACGATCGAGAACGACCTGGCCATCTTCGCGAAGAAGTTCGACCTCGCCGGCAGCGCGAGCTTCGCGAGCGCCGACGGCGACCAGCTATGGCTCATCAATGAGGACGCGACGGCCGATCATCTCCCCACCTGCAACAACCAGCAGCTCAAGATCGGCGGCGGCTTCTACTTCACGAACGTGCCCGTCATGTTCTACTCGCCATGCCGCGTCGAGATCGCGTCGAGCCTCAACGTGCGCGGACAGATCTTCGCGGGAGCCGTCACCGTGGCGGGCGGCGCGACCCTGACGTACACGCCCGCCGGCCTCCCCGGCTTCGACCTGAGCACCGGCCAGCCGAGCTCGCCCGCATCCGCCCGCGAGCTCACGGCCTACACGACCGCCCCCGACAGCGCCGAGAGGTGGATCCCATGATCCCCCTCGTCGCCACCGGATCCGGCGCGCTCGGGCTCGCGATCGGTTCGTTCCTGAACGTCGTCGCCTGGCGCGTGCCGCGCGGCGAGTCCGTGGTCGCGCCGGCGAGCGCGTGCCCGAAGTGCGGGCATGCCATCCGGCCGTACGACAACGTCCCCGTGCTGTCGTGGCTGCTGCTGCGCGGGAAGTGCCGCGACTGCGGCGCACGCATCTCGCCCCGGTACCCGATCGTCGAGGCGATCACCGGGGCCCTGTTCGTGCTCGTCGCGGTGACGATGGGACCCGACCTCGTCACCGCGTCGAGCGCATCCGCGGCGTGGGCGGTCGGCCTCGAGCTGGTCGCGTTCCTCACGTTCGCGGCGTTCGGCGTCGCCCTTGCGGCGATCGACCTGGACACGCATCGCCTGCCGAACGCACTCGTCTTCCCCCTCCTGGTGACGGGCGCGATCCTTCTCGGCACGGCGGCGCTGATCGAAGGCGACGGCGCAGCGGCGCTGCGCGCGGGGGCCGGGGCGATCGCGCTCAGCGCGATCTATCTCGCGATCGCCTTCGTGAAGCCGGGCGGCATGGGCATGGGGGACGTGAAGTTGGCCCTGCCGCTCGGCCTCTTCCTCGGATGGACCGGGTGGGGCGCTCTCGCGGTCGGCTTCATCGCGGCGTTCGCGTTCGGCGCACTCGTCGGGCTCGCGCTGATCCTCACCCGCCGGATCGGGCGTCGCGGCGGGATCCCGTTCGGACCATGGATGATCGCCGGCGCCTGGATCGGGATCCTGTTCGGCAACCCGCTTGCCAGCGCCTACCTCGCGCTGTTCGGGTTGGGCTGAGGAAGGAGCTTTCATGGCCAGGATGATCGGTCTCGACTTCGACAGCGAGTCGGTGCGCGCCGCCGAGGTTTCGGGCATCGGCACGTCCGAGCCGCGCATCGAGCGCTACGGCGAGGTGCGGCTTCCCGCCGGCGCCATCAGCAACGGCGAGGTCATGGAGCCCAACACCGTGGCGGATGCGCTGCAGCGCCTGTGGCAGGCGGCGAAGTTCTCGACGCGCGCCGTCGCGCTCGGCATCGGCTCGCACCGCGTGATTGCGCGTCCGCTGATCGTCGAGGACGGGCGTCCCGACCAGGTGCGTGCCTCTCTGCCGATGTACGCCGAGGAGCTGCTGCCGTTCCCCACGGACGAGGCTCTCATGGACTTCTACCCGATCGAGCGGCCGGTGGATCAGCCGGGTCGCGTGCGCGGGCTGCTCGTCGCGGCGGCCCGTGATGCGGTGGACGACAACGTCCGGACGGTGCGGCGCGCCAAGCTGCATCCCGAATCGGTCGATCTCGTGCCGTTCGCACTGGCGCGCACGCACCTGCGCGGCGCCATCGCCCAGGGAACCGTCGGCCTCATCGAGATCGGCTCCTCGAGCACGAACGTGCTCATCGCCGTGCACGGCGTGCCGCAGTTCCTGCGCATCATCCCGAGCGGCGGCGACGAGGTCGTCCGCCAGCTCGCGACGGTGCTCGCCGCCGACGAGGAGAGCGCCCTGCGGATGCTGCACGACGAGCACCCGGATCGCGAGGCGCTGTTCGAGGCGGCCTCGCCACTCGTGAACGCGATCGCGAACACGCTCGACTACTACGCCAACACGCACGTCGACGGCGAGCTGCAGCACATCCTGCTGACGGGGAGCGCGGCGGGCATCCCGTCGCTGCACGACCAGCTGCAGGCACGCATCCGCCGGATGGTGACGCCCGCAGACCCGTTGCACGGCATGCGGATCGGCAAGAACGTCGATCCGCGGGCGCTGACCGCGGGCTCGCCGGGCGTCGCGATCGGCCTCGCCCTGGGAGCGGCATTATGAGCCCGGACGAGTCGCGGCTGTCGTACCCGATCGACTCGCCCCGCTCCGATGCCGCGCCGGTGTCGGCCCGCTCGACGAGCACCGAGTCGATCCCGATCGTCACGGCGGACGACGGGATGCAACCGGTCGAGAACCGCCGGACGCGCCGTGCCCGGCTCGGCACCGATCCGGTGTCGGTGCAGGCCGCACCGTCCCCGGAAGCGCCGCCCGCGCCGCTCCCACCGGCGTCCGTCGCGCCGGCGGCTGTGGCGCCACCGCAGCCCGAGGCCGAGCGCGCCATGCCCGCGTGGGACTCGGTCGTGCAGTCCGCCACGGTGCAGTCGGCCGCCGAGCAGTCCGCCCCCGCCTGGGAGCCTGCGACCGCGACGTCCTCGCCGCCCGCGGCACCCGCGTGGGAGCCCCCCGCGGCGCCCGCGTACGGCCTCGGCCCCACGGCGACGCATGGGACGGCGTCCGCTTCTGTGCAGGACGGGCAGTCGGCGGCGCATCCCGCGCCGGTTCCCTCACCCGCTGCGCGCGAGGAGCCGACGACGCTGGACGCGCTGCTGTCCGCGTCCGACGGCCACGCATCGCTCACCCCGCCCCCGGCCACCACTCCGTCGGGCAGACCCTCGAAGCCCGGGAAGCGGCCGAAGGCTGCCAAGGGCAGGAAGGCGCAGCCCGAGGCGGTTCCGCAGCCGGTCGCGGTTGCCAGGGCCCCGAGGGCGAGGGCCGACCAGCTGCGTATCGGCGGCGTTCCGAAGGTCGACCTCCTCCCGCCCGAGCTCAAAGCCGCGCGCGAGTGGCGTCAGGCACGCAACAGGTCTCTGCTG
>NZ_JAPSJA010000034.1 GCF_031178525.1 Microbacterium sp. | reverse complement strand
CCGCGTTCCGGCCGCCCCCCAGGTGCTACGCAACGAGGTTCACCCCGATCCCGATCCCGAACGCCGCCAGCAGCACGACGGCGACGATGCCCGCGAGCGTGCGCCACGTGAAGGTCGTGCGCATGAGGGCGAGCATCTTGACGTCGACGAGGGGGCCGACGAGCAGGAACACGACGATCGATCCGGGCGAGAACGTCGACGCGAAGGACAGCGCGAAGAAGGCATCGACATTGGAGCAGATTGCGACCGTCATGGCGAGCGCGGTCATCGCCACGATCGACAGGACCGGGTTGGATCCGATCGCCAGCAGCGCGTCGCGCGGCACGATCACCTGCACGGCGCCGGCGATCGCCGAGCCGATCACGAGCGCCGGCATCACGGCGCGCAGCTCGACGACGAACTGCGCGAGGCTGCGGCGACCCCGACCGCCGCTCTCGTGGGTCACGACGTCGCACGTGTCGAGGAATCGCCCTGTCAGCAGGCTCGCGGGATCGGGGTGCCGGCTGTAGATCCAGCCGATCAGATTCGCGATCAGCCAGCCGCCCACGATCCGGGCGATCAGGATGCCGCCGTCCCAGCCGAACGCGGCGTGCGTCGTGACGATGACGATCGGATTCACGATCGGAGCCGCGATCAGGAACGTGAGCGTCTCGGCCGGAGAGACGCCCCGCATCAGCAGGCCGCGCGCGAACGGGACGTTTCCGCACTCGCACACGGGGATGAGCATGCCGAGCAGCGACAGGATCGCGCGCCGCGCCCATGCCCGCCGGGGCATGATCCGCTCGATCACGCCCGCCGGCAGCCACACCTGAACGGCGATCGAGAGGACGACGCCCAGCATCACGAACGGCAGCGACTCGATCAGCACGCTGAGCGCGAGCGTCAGTCCGTCCTGCGCGCGCGTGGGAAGGCCCTGGGGGAAGAGGCGGGGGGCGAAGACGTCCAGGGCGACGAGCACCGCGAGCGCGCCGATGCCGATCCCGAGGCCCGCGAGCACGCGCGACCCCGGCCGCCGGAGGGTCGTCGCGGTCTGCGTCATGCCTTCGCGGCCGCGCACGCCTCGCACACGCCGAAGATGTCGACCACGTGCTCGGCGTCGCGGAAGCCGTGACGGGATGCGGTCTCCTGCGCCCACTGCTCCACGGCGGTCGCCTCGATCTCGACCGTGAGCCCGCAGCTGCGGCAGATCAGGTGATGGTGGTGGCCGCTCATGGTGCAGGCACGGTACAGCGCCTCACCTTCGGGACTCTGCAGCGAGTCGGCCTCGCCGGCGGCCGCGAGACCGGCGAGCGCGCGGTACACGGTCGCGAGGCCGATGCCCGTCTTCTCGTCGCGCAGCGCGGCGTGCAGGCTCTGCGCGCTGACGAAGCCGCGCGCGTCGGCGAGCGCGTCGCGCACGCGCTCCCGCTGCCACGTGTTCCGCTGGACCATGAGACCGAGTCTAGGCCGCGACCCTCAGCGGCTCCTGGGCGGCGGAGACGGCGATCGCCCGGTCCCGGCGCCAGGCGATGAGGCGGCAGACGACGTAGATCAGGAACGAGATCGTGGTGATGTACGGACTCACCGGCAGCGTTCCGGCGATCGCCAGCAGGATGCCGCCCACCGCCGACACGAACCCGAACACCGCGGCCAGCAGCGGCACCGCGAGCGGGCCATGGCTGACCCGCATGGCGGCGGCGGCGGGCGTCACGAGCAGCGCCATGACCAGCAGCGCCCCGATGATGTGCACGGCGACCGCCACGATGAGGCCGAGCAGCAGCATGAAGACGATGCTCACGGCGCTGGAGGGCACGCCTCGCGCGGCCGCGGCCTGGCCGTCGAGCGAGTCGAAGCGCAGCGGGTTCCAGACCACGAGCAGCCCGACGAGCACGACGACGGCGATACCGATCAGCCAGCCGAGGTCGGGGCTCGACACGGAGACGATCTGCCCGGTCAGGAGGCTGAAGCGGTTGGCGCTGCGGCCCTCGTACAGCGACAGGAAAAGGATGCCGAGCCCGAGCCCGAAGGGCATCAGCACGCCCACGATCGAGTTGCGGTCGCGCGCGCGTGATCCGAGCAGCCCGATCAGCACCGCCGCCGCGACCGCGCCGACGAGCGATCCCATCACGACGCTGCCGCCGAACAGCAGGGCCGCCGCGGCGCCGGCGAACGACAGCTCGCTCACGCCGTGCACGGCGAAGGCCATGTCGCGCTGCATGATGAACACGCCGATCAGGCCGCCGACGATGCCGAGCACCGCGCCCGCGACCACGGAGTTGCCGACGAGCTGCAGCAGCGCGCCGTAGTCCTGGAACGAGAAGACGTCGCTCCAGTCGAGAGCGGGGACCATCACGCGGCGCCCACCTCGCCCGGCAGCGCGGGCACGTGGCAGTGGTCGTCGGCGTCCGGCGCGCCCACGACGACCAGCCGCCCGCCGGTGCGCAGCACGTGCACGGGGGCGCCGTACAGGTCGGTCAGCACGTCGGAGCGCAGCACCTCGTCGGGTGTCCCGAGCGTGAAGCGGCCGCCCGCGATGTACAGGATCCGGTCGACGCGGTCCAGGATCGGATTCACGTCGTGCGTGACGAACAGCACGGCCGCGTCGTGCTCGCGCCGCTCGCGGTCGATGATCGCGGTGACGGCCTGCTGGTTCGCGAGGTCGAGGCTCGACAGCGGCTCGTCGCACAGCAGCAGTGCGGGTCCGTCGGCGAGCGCCTGCGCCACGCGCAGCCGCTGCTGCTCGCCGCCGCTCAGCAGCCCGACGGGCCGGTCGGCGTATGCCGATGCGCCGACGGCCTCGAGCAGCGCGTCGACGCGCGCCCGGTCGCCGCGGCGCGGGACGGGCAGGCCGAACCGCGGCCCCTGGATCCCGAGCGCCACGAGGTCGCGTGCGCGCATGCTGGTGCCCGGCGGTAGCGGCAGCTGCTGCGGGATGTAGCCGAGGCGCCGGTCTCCCCGGCGCACCGCGCCACCGGCGACGCGGATCTTCCCCGCGCTCAGGTCCTGCAGGCCCAGGATCGCGCGCAGGAGCGTCGTCTTTCCCGAGCCGCTCGGGCCCAGCACCGCGACGAACTCGCCCGGCCGGACGTCCAGATCGAGCCCGGCCCACAGCTCGCGCCCGCGCAGGCTGAGGCCTGCGCCGGTGATCTCGAGGACGGGTGCGGACGTCATGCTGTCCAGTCTAGATCGGCGAGTGATAATCGTTCTCGCAGCAGCCGGAACACGGCTTCCCGGGCTTCGGCGGGCCGAGATGCGAGGCGGTACGCGGGTGCGTCAGCCAGCGAGCGCCTGCTCGAGGGCCTCGATGTTGGCGGACATCCAGGACACGTAGCTACCGCCCTCGGGCAGCGTCTCGGCGTACTCGACGACGGGGACCTCGGCAGCCTCGGCCGCCTCGATCACGCGCTGGGTCTCGGCTCCCGCGGTCTGCGTGTTGGTGATCAGCACGTCGATCTCGCCGCCTTCGATCGCGTCGAGAGCGGCGAGCAGCGTGGCGGGCGCGACGTCCTGCCCCTCCTCGACGGCCTCCGCGAAGCCGTCGGCGGTGGCGTCCTCGAGGCCCGCTGCGGCCGCGAGGTAGCCGCCCACGGGCTCGGTGAAGAACACGTGCGCCCCCTCATGCGCGGCGGCGACGTCATCCAGAGCCGACTCGAGGCCGTCGATGTCGGCGAGGAGCTTCTCCTGGGCGGCCTGGATGTCGGCGGCGGCGTCGGGGAGCAGCTCGCCGAGCTCGGCGCCGAGTTCCTCGACCAGGTGCGCGATCGTGTGCGGGTCGTACCAGATGTGCTCGTTGAAGCCCTCGATGTGGTCGTGGCCCTCGTGCTCGTGGTCGTGCTCGTGCGCCTCCTCGGTGGCTTCGCCCTCGGCGACCTCACCTTCGGCGTGCTCGTCGGCGGCGTGCTCGTCGGCGGCGTGCTCGCCCTCCGCGTGCTCCTCGGCCCCGGGGTAGTCGTGCGAGTACTCGACGGCCGTGACGACGTGCTCGGTGCCGGCCTCCTCGGTCAGCTGATCCATGAAGGGGTCGTAGCCGCCGCCGTTGAGGATGACGAGGTCGGCCTGCTGCACGGTCAGCTGGTCGCGGGTCGTCGCCTCGTACGAGTGCGGGTCCTGCGTGGGCGAGTCGACGATGGCCGTGACCTCTGCCGCATCCCCGACGAGCTCGGACGCGAGCGAGGCGTAGACGCTGGTCGAGGCGACGATCGAAAAACCCGCACCGTCGTCCGCGCCGCCTGCGTCATCGGCGCCGGTCGTCGAGCAGCCCGCGAGGACGAGCGCGGGAACGGCGAGAGCGGAAGCGAGCACGAGGCGACGAGGCATGGTCTCGATCGTACCGTAATGAGAATCGTTTTCAGAATACGGCGCCGCCGTGAACGACGGCAGCCCCGGCCGAGGGCCGAGGCTGCCGTCACACACGCGCGTCAGTCGAGCAGCAGCGCGGGCTCCTCGAGCACCGACGCGATGTCCGCGAGGAAGCGGCTGATGGCGTCGCCGTCGACAACGCGGTGATCGAACGAGCCGGACACCGTGGTGACCCAGCGCGGGCGCACCTCACCGTCGACGACCCACGGCTTCTGGCGGATGGCGCCCATCGCGACGATCGCCGACTCGCCGGGATTGATGATCGGCGTCCCCGCATCCATCCCGAACACGCCGATGTTGGTGATCGTGATCGTGCCGCCCTGCTGGTCCGCAGGCGTCGTCTTCCCCTCGCGCGCGGTGACGGTCAGGCGCTCGAGCGCCCTGGCGAGATCGCGCATCGACAGCTCGTGCGCGTCCTTGACGTTCGGCACCAGCAGGCCGCGCGGCGTCGCGGCGGCGATGCCGAGGTTGACGTAGTGGCGCACGTGGATCTTCGCGCCGTCCTCGCCGTCGACCCACGCGGAGTTGATCATGGGCGTGCGGCGCACGGCCCAGATCACGGCGCGCGCGACGATCAGCAGCGGCGAGATCTTGATGTCCGCGAAGTCGGGCGATGCCTTGAGCCGCTTGACGTACTCCATGGTGCGCGTGGCGTCGACGTCGGTCCACACCGACACGTGCGGCGCCGTGTGGGCCGATCCCGTCATGGCGGAGGCCGTCGCCTTGCGCACGCCCTTGACGGGGACCTCCTCCACGCGCGCGTCGACGACCGCGGGCGCGGCGGCGGGCGCCGGCACGGGGATCTCCTCGTCGCGCACGGCGGGCCACTCGGGGGTGGAGATGTTGCGGAACACGCTCGCCTGCTGCGCGTGGCCGAGCACGTCCTCGCGCGTCACCTCGCCGGCCGCGCCGCTCGGGCGCACCTCGGCGAGGTCGACGCCCAGGTCGCGCGCGAGCTTGCGGATCGGCGGCTTCGCGATCACGCCGACCGCCGAGGCGACGGGCTTCTCGGGCTTCTTCCGGCGCCGGGTCTGCGCCTCGCCGCCCGTGCCGTAGCCGACGAGCACCGCACCGCCCGCGTCTCCCTCGGGGTGCTGCCCGGGCCCCGTGGGCTCGTGCGCGTCGGGGCCCCCGCCCGCGGGCGCATCCGCCGCCGCGACCGTGATGATCGGCGCGCCGACGTTCACGGTGTCGCCCTCGGCGACGAGCAGCTCGCCCACCGTCCCGGCGAACGGCGAGGGGAGCTCGACGAGCGACTTGGCCGTCTCGATCTCCGCGATCACGTCGTCGACCGCGACGGCGTCACCGGGCGCGACGTGCCAGGAGACGATCTCGGCCTCGGTGAGGCCCTCGCCCACATCCGGGAGGTGGAAGGTCTGCATGATCGGTCCTTACGTCGGCGGTGGGTCAGTAGGCGAGCGCGCGGTCCACGGCTTCCAGCACGCGGTCCGCGTCGGGCAGGTACGCGCCCTCGAGCTTGGCGGCCGGGAACGGCACGTCGAAGCCCGACACCCGCAGCACGGGCGCCTCGAGCGAGTAGAACGCGTGCTCGGCGATCGTCGCGGCGATCTCGCTGCCAACGCTCGCGTGGCCGGGCGCCTCCTGAGCGACGACGACGCGTCCGGTCGAGCGGGCCGAGTCCAGGATCGGTCCGTAGTCGACCGGCGACAGGGACCGCAGGTCGACGACCTCGCAGCTCGTGCCCTCGGCCTCCGCGAGCGCCGCGGCCTGCAGGAGCGTCGTCACCATCGCGCCGTGGCCGACCAGCGTCACGTCCGTGCCCTTGCGGACCACGCGCGAGGCGTGAAGCGGCAGCGCGCGGCCCGACAGGTCGACCTCGCCCTTGTGCCAGTACCGCGACTTGGGCTCGAGGAAGACGACCGGATCGTTCGACGCGATCGCATCCTGGATCATCCAGTACGCGTCGTTCGGCGTCGACGGACTGACCACGCGCAGACCGGGGGTGTGCGCGAAGTACGCCTCGGGGCTCTCCTGGTGGTGCTCGACGGCGCCGATGTGGCCGCCGTAGGGGATCCGGATGACGACCGGCAGCGACAGGGAGCCCTCGTGCCGGTTGGTGAGCTTCGCGAGCTGGGTCGTGATCTGGTCGAAGGCGGGGAAGACGAAGCCGTCGAACTGGATCTCCACGACCGGCCGGAAGCCGGTCATGGCGAGGCCGATCGCGGTGCCGACGATGCCAGACTCCGCCAGCGGGGTGTCGAGCACGCGGCGGTCGCCGAACTCGGCGAGCAGCCCCTCGGTGACGCGGAACACGCCGCCGAGACGGCCGATGTCCTCGCCCATCATGAGCACGCGGGCGCTGTCTGCCATCGCCTTCCGCAGCCCCGCGTTGAGGGCCTTTCCGAAGCTCATCGTCGTGAGCCCGGATGCCGTCTCGGGCATGGTCTGTGCCGTCTGGATGGTCATGCTCACTCCCCTGCCTCGAACGACGCCTCGTAGTCGGAGAGCCACGTGCGCTGCGCGTCCACGAGCGGATGCGGTTCGGAGTACACGTGCGCGAACATCGAGTCCGCGGTGGGCGACTCGAGCTGCGTCGTGCGGGCGCGCACGTCCGCGGCGAGCGCCGCGGACTCCGCGTCCACGTCCGCGAAGAACGCCTCGGATGCGCCGCGGCCCTCCAGGTACGCGCGCATGCGCGTGATCGGGTCGCGCGCGATCCAGGACTGCTCCTCGTCGCTCGTGCGGTACTTGGTGGGGTCGTCGCTCGTGGTGTGGGCGCCCATCCGGTACGTGACGGCCTCGATCGCGCGCGGCCCGCCCCCGGCGCGGGCCTCCTCGAGCGCGGCCTTCGACACCGCGTAGCTCGCGAGCACGTCGTTGCCGTCGACGCGGATGCTCGGCATCCCGTACCCGGCCGCGCGCTCGGCGAGCGGCACGCGCGACTGCGTAGCGACGGGCACCGAGATCGCCCAGTGGTTGTTCTGCAGGAAGAACACCTGCGGCGTCTGGTAGCTCACGGCGAAGACCATCGCCTCGTGCACGTCCCCCTGGCTCGAGGCGCCGTCGCCGTAGTAGACGATGACGGCCTCGTCCTTCTCGGGGTCGCCCGATCCGGACCGCCCGTCGAACGCCAGCCCCATGGCGAAGCCCGTCGCGTGCAGGGTCTGCGAACCCAGCACGAGCGTGTAGATGTGCATGTTGCCGTTCTTCGGATCCGTCGGATCCCAGCCGCCGTGGCTCACGCCGCGCATGAGCTTGATGATGTCGACGGGATCCACGCCGCGGATCCTGCACACGACGTGCTCGCGGTACGACGGGAAGATGTGGTCCTGCGTCCGGGCGGCGCGGGCCGATCCGACCTGCGCGGCCTCCTGACCCTGGGACGGCGGCCACAGCGCGAGCTGGCCCTGACGCTGCAGCAGGGTCGCCTGCCGATCGAACGCACGGATGACCGCCATGTCGCGGTAGAACTGCTCGAGGTCGGCGTCGCTCAGGGCGTCGATCAGCGGCAGGTAGCGCTCGGCGGATTCCGACGGCGCGATGGTGCCGTCCGCCGACAGGATGCGGACGGTGCGGTCGATCTCAGGCTCGGGGAGAGCTCCTGGCGAAGTCACCGTTCCACGCTAACCGCGGGTCAGCGCTCGGCAGAGGGAAGACTCGGGACAACGGATCCGGCGATCCGCAGTACCTTCTCCACAGACTCATGCTCGCCGATCGATATGCGCACTCCCTCGGGGAAGGGGCGCACGATGATCCCGGCGGCGTCGAAGGCCGCGGCGACCGCGGTCGACTCCAGCGTTTCGGAGGCGGGAAGCCACACGAAGTTGCCCTGTGCGTCCGGCACGTCCCAGCCCTGTGCGCGCAGCCCCTCGACGAGAGCCGAGCGGCGCGAGACGAGCTGATCGACCCGCTCGTCGAGCTCCGCCTGATGCGTGAGGCTCGCGACCGCCGCCGCAACGGCCGTGGCCGTGACCGACAGCGGCGTCACGGTGCTGCGCCCGGCGTCGAGCACCCGCGGGTGACCGATCGCGTAACCCACCCGCAGTGCGGCGAGCCCGTACGCCTTCGAGAACGTGCGCAGCACGACGACGTTCGGGTGCGCCTCGAACACCCGCTCGCCCAGACCGTCGACCGCCGCCTCATCCCGCACGAACTCCGCGTACGCCTCGTCGAGCAGGATCAGCACGTCGGCCGGCACCCTGTCGACGAACGCGTGGAACTCGGCGCTCGTGATCACGGGGCCCGTCGGGTTGTTGGGCGTGCACAGCAGGATGACCCGGGTGCGGTCGGTCACCGCCCCGGCCATCGCGTCGAGGTCGTGCCGGCCGTCGGCGAGGTTCGGAACCTCCACGCTCGTGGCGCCCGCGATCAGCGCGAGGCCCGGGTAGGCCTCGAAGGAGCGCCACGAGTAGACGATCTCGTCGCCCACGGTCGCGGCGGCCTGGATGAAGGCCTGCAGCAGCGCGACGCTGCCCGCGCCGACCAGCACGGCCTCGGGCTCGACGCCGTACTTTGCACCGAGCGCCGCCCGCAGGTTCGCGGCCGTGGCGTCGGGGTAGCGGTTGAAGTCGGCGGCGGCGCGGGCCGCCTCCACCACGCCGGGCAGCGGCGGGAAAGGATTTTCGTTGCTCGAGAGCTTGAAGCCGCTCGGATCGGCGGCACGCCCCTGCTTGTACGGCGGCAGCGCCGCGATCTCGGGCCGGATGCGAGGCAACGTGGTCATGCGTCGATTCTCTCCTGCCCGGCGGCGACATCCATCGCACCGCGGCGACATCGCTCGGGCGCGGCCCCGGGACGGCGGGCGACGGGTGCGCTCCACGGCGCCGCGGTGCGAGACTCGGGGCATGCGCTTCCTCATCCGCGTCGTCGTGAACGCCTTCGCCATCTGGGTCGTGACGCTGATGCCGCTGCTGCAGGTGAGCGTGACGCCGTTCGCTCCCGGCGGGGACCTGCAGCTCGTCCTGACCCTGCTCGTCGTCGCGGCGATCTTCGCCATCGTGAACACGATCGTCGGCACGGTCATCAGGATCGTCGCGTTCCCGCTGTACATCCTGACGCTCGGGCTGATCTCGCTCGTCGTGAACGGCTTCCTGCTGTGGCTGACCGCCGTCATCACGGGCGCGTGGAGCTGGGGTCTGACGGTCGGCGACTTCTGGTGGGGCGTCGTCGCGGCGTTCGTGATCAGCGTCATCAACTGGCTGTTCGGCATCATCCTGCGGCCTCAGCGGAAGAAGGACTGACTCATTCGGGCAGGCGGTTGGCGCTGTACTCGGTGACCTCGACGGTCTCGGCCTCGGCGAGCGCGGCGAGGTGCTCCCGGAACGGTGCCATGCGCGCGTCGCCGCTCGCCTCCACCTCCTCCAGGAGCCCGAGGTAGCCGCCGAACGCGTGCGCGTCCGGGTCCGGCCACCGCCCCGGTTCGCCGTCGGCTCCGTAGTCGCCGCGCACGGCGAGACTGTCGGGCGAGCCGACGACGCCGGGGATGCCGCCCCCGCTCAGCGAGCCGACGAGATCGTCCTCGAACGCGACGTGCATCGTGAGCGTCGCGGAGTCGTGCGGCACGACCGCCGGCTGGCCGAGCGCGAGGACGGAGTCGACCCGGTACTCGCCCTTGAGTGCGACGGCGTTGGCGGCCATCACGCCCTGCGAGTGCCCCGTGAGGTCGATCACGTCCCCCGGCCGGGCGCCGGCCAGCCGGAGCGCCTCCTCGACGACATCGGATGATGCGCCCTCCTGCCCGGCATGCTGCGCCAGGTTCGACTCCATGTCGAACGCCTCACCGGGATCCCGCTCGAGCATGTCGCGCGTGCCGGAGACGTACACGCCGTAACGCGTCGCCCCGCCCGCGAACGTCAGCTTTTCGATCCGCACGCGCGCGGCGCCCTCGCCGTAGGGGATCCGCGCGCCGCGCTCGCGCAGCGACGCGGGAGGGCGTGCGGCGGGGACCGGACGCGCCCACACCTCGATGGGATCGCTTCTCGGCGTGGGCGGCGCGCCGCGCGACCGCTCCGCGCGTGCCGCCCTGACGGAGCCGATCGCCGCGCCGAGCAGCTCGCCGAACGCATACTCGTCCGACATCGCGGTGGGCGCGTGCCGCGGTGCGTCCGGGGCGAGCGGAAGCAGCCACTCCAACCCGGACAGCCAGCTCGCGTCCCACTCCGCGAGCAGGGCGCGCGCCTCCTCTCGCGCGCCGGGGCTGCGCGCCTCGAGGCCGTCCAGCCGCCGCTCGAGCAGGCGGGCGTCTCTTGCGGCATCGGTGTGCGGCGCATCGGAGGCCCGCAGCAGCGCGAGGCGCGCCTCGGTGTCGGCGGCGTCGTAGACGTCCGCTGCCCGGCGCAGGTCACCAGCTGTGGCCGCGGCCGCGAGCGACGCCTGCGCGGCCCGCGCGGAGACGTGCCATGCCGGATCGCGGTGGTACGGCGGCGCGATGGCGAACCAGGCGGACATCGCCTGGTTCGAGGCGGCCGTCATCCTCCCCGCCACCACGTCGAAGCGCGCTGCCGCATCCCGCAGCAGGTGCGTGGCGACCGCGATCGCGGCGCCCGACCGGATCTCGTAGCCCTCAGCCATCGCACCGCGCGTCCGTCGCGAGGAAGGTCCCCTCCTGCCGCAGCCCGGCGGCAGCCGCGCCGCAGGCCTCGGCCAGCGCGCTCGACTCCCGCCACTGCGCAGCGGCGGCGTCCCGGAACCTCTCGGCCGCGGAGGCCATCCATGCCACCACCTCCTGCATCGCGGCGAGCTCGTCGCGCGCGGCGCTCAACTCGCCGAGCGCCGCGTCGAGCTGCGCGCACGCCTCGGCGGGGAAACCGCATCCGTTCCGTTCGGCCACGCCCCCGACTCTCCCGCCGGTGGGCGTCGGGATGCGGCCGCCGACGGGGATTCTGAGCGGGCGGGGCCCGTTCGCCCGGTGTGGACGAGGCTCTCGCGCGTGGACAAGCCGTCCTGCGCGGGCAGAATGGGCGCATGCCCGATCCGGCCCCGTTCCGCGTCGTCTTCGTGTGCACGGGGAACATCTGCCGCTCGCCCATGGCGGAGGTCGTGTTCCGCACGCTCGCGGTGGACGCGGGCCTGGGCGACCGCGTGACGTCATCGAGCGCGGGAACGGGCGACTGGCACGTCGGCGAGCGGGCCGACGCCCGCGCGCTGGCGGCCCTCGACCGCCGTGGGTATGACGGCTCTGCGCACCGCGCGAGGCAGTTCACGGTCACGGCGTTCCACGACAACGACCTGGTGGTCGCCCTGGATCGTTCTCACGAGCGCATCCTGCGGCACTGGGCGCAGGACGACGATCATCGCGACCGGATCTCGCTGCTGACCTCCTTCGACGCGACGGCCGCGGCACCGGACGTGCCCGACCCCTATTACGCCGACGACCGGGCGTTCGACGACGTGCTCGGTATGATCGAGAGCGCCAGCCGTGCCCTGTTCCGTCAACTCGAACCGGCGATCCGGCCACCTCGATCCGCCCACTGACCCCGACCGGAGGTCTCGCGTGACCGCTCTTCCCGTCCAGCCGCTCAGCCCCCTCGACGGCCGCTACCAGGCCGCGGTCTCGCCGCTCGGCGAGTACCTGTCGGAGGCGGGCCTGAACCGGGCCCGCGTCGAGGTCGAGGTCGAGTGGATCATCACGCTCACAAACCACTCGCTGTTCGGTACGACTCCGCTGACGCAGGACGAGAAGCACCAGCTGCGCGCGCTGTACCTGACGTTCGGCCAGGCGGAGATCGACTGGCTCGCCGAGCGCGAGGCCGTGACCCGCCACGACGTCAAGGCCGTCGAGTACCTCGTGCGCGACCGCCTGAGCACGCTCGGCCTCGACCGCGTCGCCGAGCTCACCCACTTCGGCTGCACGAGCGAGGACGTCAACTCCCTCGCCTACGCGCTCACGGTCAAGCGCGCCGTGAACGACGTGTGGCTGCCCGCGTTCCGGGGTGTGATCCAGCGTCTGCGCGACCTCGCTCTGGAGCACGCGGACGCCGCCATGCTGTCGCGCACGCACGGTCAGCCCGCGACGCCCACCACGATGGGCAAGGAGCTCGCCGTGTTCGTGTGGCGCCTCGAGCGCGTGCTCGCGCAGATCGACGGCAGCGAATACCTCGGCAAGTTCTCGGGCGCCACCGGCACGTGGTCGGCGCACCTGGCGGCCGCACCGCAGGTCGCGTGGCCGAACATCGCCCGCGAGTTCGTCGAGTCGCTCGACCTGACGTTCAACCCGCTCACGACGCAGATCGAGTCGCACGACTGGCAGGTCGAGCTGTACGACCGCATCCGTCACGCGGGCGGCATCCTTCACAACCTCGCGACCGACGTCTGGACCTACATCTCGCTCGGCTACTTCGCGCAGATCCCCGTCGCGGGCGCGACCGGATCGTCGACCATGCCGCACAAGATCAACCCGATCCGCTTCGAGAACGCTGAGGCGAACCTCGAGCTGTCCGGCGCGCTGCTCGCCGCGCTCAGCTCGACCCTCGTCACCTCGCGTCTGCAGCGCGACCTGACCGACTCGACGACGCAGCGCAACATCGGCGTGGCCTTCGGGCACTCTCTGCTCGCACTCGACAACCTGACGCGCGGCCTCGGCGAGATCTCCCTCTCCCGCGACGTGCTCCTGGCCGACCTCGACGCGAACTGGGAGGTGCTCGGTGAGGCGATCCAGACGGTGGTGCGCGCCGAGGTCACGGCCGGTCGGTCGACCATCCAGGACCCGTACGCCCTGCTGAAGGAGCTCACGCGCGGCCGCCGCGTCCGCGCCGCCGATCTCGCGGACTTCGTGAAGGGTCTCGAGATCGGCGACGAGGCGAAGCAGCGCCTGCTCGAGCTCACGCCCGCGACCTACACCGGCCTCGCCGAGCAGCTCACCCGCTCGAAGCTCTGACGGGCCTCGCCGCCAGGCGAGCATCCGCCGACGCACCCGCCGACGCACCAAACCACATGGCCTGAACGAGACGACATCGTTGTTCCCGCTCGGGCCATGTGGTTTCGTTCAGGCGATGTGGTTTGGACGAGGTGCGGGGTGAGCCAGCCTGTTCGGCACGGTCGCGGCGGACTGCCCGTTCGGCCACGGCCACGAGTTCGCCGGTGCCGTCGTCGGCCTGATCGGCGCCGGCGCGACCGGGTCAGTCCTCGTCGGTCTCGCTCTGGTTGCGCAGCGCCTCGTCGTCCAGCAGCGCGAGGTCGGCACGCGTGACGAGCTGCGACGTGACCGCGTACTCGACGAGCCGCGCCCGGCGGTTCGTGGCGAGCTTGCCCGGGCCGCCGCGCAGCCCCTGCACGCCCATCCGATCGAGCTTGTCGCACACGTTGTCGAGCTTGCGGTTGAACTTGCTCATCGTCCAGCCGAGGCGCTGCGCGGCCGCGCTCGACGACGGCAGCTCGCTCACACTGACGCCCTCCCGGCGCAGCATCGGCTCGGCGAGCGCGACGATCAGCAGCTTCTGCAGCGGCGTGAAGCTGACGGGCATGACCGTGGTCTCGCCGCTCATCGAGGCCTCGATCTGGCTGGAGACGGCGTACTGCGCCTCCTCCGTGTACAGCATCAGCTCGTACGTCGTGGGCCCGGCGGTGAAGACGATGACGCTCTGGGCGAAGACGACGGGCATGCGCGCACCGGGCGACAGCCACGACTGCACGGCACCCCCGGCGCTCGAGATGGTCGCAGCGAGGCGCGAGCCCACGTTCGCGAGCCACCACAGACCGTCGTGGTACTGCAGTTCGAGGAACTGGCGGTGCAGATACTGATTGTCGTCGATCTCGAGATCGCCCTCGCGGCCGATCACGAAGGGACGACCCATCGGCACCTCGTGCCATTCGCCGGCGAATTCAACTCGCAGCGGCGCGATCCTGCCCGGCATCGTATTGATCTCGACCTCGTCCAACGCACCCGTCGACGGATTCACCTCTGTCAAAGCCCGACCCCCTCCGTGACATATTGTCACGCCACGCGTGTCGTCGTCCGGCAGACGTGCGGCTCGCCCGGATCAGTCGAGGAAAAGCGGCGGATTCGCCTGCAATATCCGCGTGCGTCCGGCGACGTCCGAGGTTTGCTCGGCCGCGGGATGGAAGAAGTCGGCCCCGTCGACGAATTCAGGAATGGAGAATGCGCTCGTCGTCACATCGACATCGCAGAGCCGCTCAGTCGAACGACGGTCGAAGCTGCTCGCGCACGTCCTCGTCGTTCGCCGGCGTCACATTCCAGCGGCTCGCGTCCTCGTCCTCGAACGTCACGCCATAGCGCCCCGACGTGCGGTGGAACTGCACGAGGGCCTTCTTGGGCAGCTCGTCCGAGATTGTCCACGAGGGCGCGGATGAGGACTGCGGACGCCTTCTCCGACGAGCTGATCGTCTCGGCCTGATCGGCAGAGGGATCGCGTTCCGGCATACAGTCGCTGTTCCGGCGCCTCAAGCGACCGAGGAGTCCTCGTCCGCCTCGGGGTGGAAGTAGTCGTCCCACTCGCCGAACTCGGGGATGGGGAGCCAGTTCGCCGTCACGTCGACGTCACGGAACTCCCGCGTCTCGACCTCCGACGGCTCGCCGAAGCCGCGGCGGGTCGTGCGATCCTCCTTGGCGTACCCATCCGGGCGGAACTGCATGCTCACGCTGCCGAGCGATTCGCTGCGGCTGAAGAAGCGCTCACCCTCGGGGTAGACGTACCACGTGATCGCATCGAGGAACAGCCGGTCCTCATCCCCGGTGTAGGGCGCATCATCTTGCGGCTGGTAGTACGCGCCCCAGGTATACGACGCGTCGATCGACCCGTGCGGGTTGAGCTTGTGCAGCGTGACACCGTTCCCTCGGGGACTCACTTGCAGGTACGCACTCGGCCGCTCCTCGCCCGGCTCGAGGAGCACCACACCGAACCACGCATCCCGCCGCACCGCGTCGAGCGCATACCGCTGCGCGGCCTCGTCCGCCGTCAGCTCTGTGCTGAACAGCCCCCACCGCTTGTTCGGATGCTCCGGTCCCGCGCCGACCTTGTCCGTGTAGATGTAACGCTGTGTCATTGTGCTCCTAGCTGTACACGTTGCCGAGGACGTCGCGGATGATCACGCGCGGTTCCAAGCCGTTCGCGTAGTCGATGATCTCCTGCGGCACCGTCCCATTCTGCACAGGCACCTCCAGAATCGGGTCGCCCTCGAGCACTCGCCCGTCGGCGAGCCTGGTGCTGGGCGCGTACTTGGCGAGGACCTCGTCGAGGTACCGCATCGCGGTCTCGGGCCGCACGCCGTCGAGCTGAGTGTTCTTGCGAGAAACGATCGCGATCGGCGGATCGTACGAGTCGACGTACTTCCCGTCGGCGGTGCGGACCTCGTTCTCCGGGTATCGATGATGATTCTGGTAATTGAACTGCTGCCCCTCGGCCATGCGCCGGCGCCAGTACGGAAGATCCGTCCGATCGAGCCGCTCGTTCAGCCAGTCGGGGTTGCGAGTGCGGTCGACCGGCGGAGGCGTGCCGGGCGTGTGGGCGTCGGGTCTGGTGGCCGTGTCGGGTTTGCCGTCGAAGCGGTCCTCGCCGCGGATCTTCTTGACCCAGTCATCCAGCTGATCACTGTGATTGCGGGCCAACTGCGGCAACTTCGCATCCGCATGCCGCGCACCCCGCAACGCCGCCTCAGACAGGCTGTCGAAGATCGGCTTGAACT
>NZ_JAPSJA010000203.1 GCF_031178525.1 Microbacterium sp. | reverse complement strand
CACCGTCGGCGCACGAGCGCGACCACTCCGAGGAGCACGGCGGCCGCGCCGAACCCGATGGCCAGGATGGCGCGGAACGACACCGCGTGGGCGATCACCGGCGCCGTCTGCGCCCCCACCGCCTGCGGCCACGAGAACAGCAGCGCGATCGGCGCACCCACGAGAACGGAGGCGAAGAACACCCACGGCCTGCGCTTGCTGCTGGTCATGCGTCCCCTCACCTCCGCGACCCTCCGACGATTGTCTCGTCCCGATCGCGGTGCAGCGAAGCTGCGACGGATCGTCTAGCGCAAGATCGTCTCGCGCGCGACCCCCGTGCTGGTTCGGGAGGGCTCGCCTAGCGTTGGGCATCCCGGGAGATCACGCCCGGGACAACCGTCACGGAAGGAGCCGAATATGGGACTCGACGACAAGATCGAGAACGGCGCCCAGGACCTCTCCGGCAAGGCCAAGGAGGCCACCGGCAAGGCGACCGACAACGAGCGCCTCGAGGCCGAGGGTCACGGTGACCAGACGTCCGCCAAGCTGAAGAAGGCCGGCGAGGACATTAAGGACGCCTTCAAGGGTTGATCTGATCCCGCTCGCACGAACGGAGGGCCGCCCCATCGGGGGCGGCCCTCCTCGCGCGTCGGCTCAGAGGTCGTCTCCGGCGCGCCGCCCGCGCAGCGTCACGAGCGCGCCGACCACGGACAGTCCGGCGGCGCCGAGGAACAGCCACGAGAAGCCGCCCGTCAGTGCGTCGGCCTCGGCCACGCCGGATGCGGTCAGCGCCTCGGTCCGCGTCGTCGCGACCGCCGCGAGCACGGCGAGTCCCAGCGCGCCGCCGACCTGCTGGCTCGTGTTCACGAGGCCACCGGCGAGTCCCGCTTCGCCGCCCTCCACGCCGTGCACCGAGAGTTGGGTGGCGGTGACGAACGCGCCGCCCATGCCGACGCCGATCAGCAGCGTCGGGCCGAGCAGGTGTACCACGAAGTCCGCGGAGGGGGGCGCGGCCGCGAGCCAGATCAGGCCGCCCGCGAGCAGGACGAGCGAGGAGGCGAGCGCCCTGCGCGTGCCGATCCTCGCGATCGCGGCCGGCACCAGGCCGGCGACGATCACGAGCGCTCCGGCGAGCGGCAGCTGCGTCAGTCCCGTCGTCAGCGCGTCGTAGTGCAGCACCGCCTGCATGTACACCGACAGTGCGAAGAACAGCGCCACCATCGCCGCGCCGATCAGGACCATGACGATGTTGCCGTCGGTCAGGCTGCGGTTGCGGAAGACGCCGAGCGGCACGAGGGGGTCTGCGGCGCGACGCTCCACCGCGACGAACACGACGCCCAGCGCCACGGCAACGGCGGCGAGCCCCCAGACGAGCGGATGCAGCAGGCCGAGCAGCTCGATCGCGCTCGCCGCGGCGACGGCAGCCAGGAGAGCCGCCGTGATGCTCGCGGCGCCCGGAAGGTCGAGCCGCACTCGGGCAGCGGCGACGTCGCGTGTGATCAGCAGCGGAACAGCGACCAGCACGAGGACGGCCACCGGCACGTTGACGAAGAACACCGACTGCCAGCCGAGGCCGGCGGTGAGCACTCCGCCCAGCAGCGCTCCGGCTGCCGAGCCGATGCCCGCGACGCCTCCCCACACGCCGAGCGCCTTGGCGCGGTCTCGCGGTGCGGGGAACAGATGGGTCAGGAGGGCGAGAGCGGCCGGGGCGAGAAGCGCCGCGGATGCTCCCTGGAGCGCACGCGCGGCGAGCAGCATCTCGGGGCCGACCGACAGGCCCGCCAGTGCGGAGGCGGCGGCGAAGCCCGCCGTGCCGATGAGGAACACCCGGCGGTGCCCGTAGCGATCGGCCAGCCGGCCGCCGAGCAGCAGAAGGCTGCCGAAGGCGAGGACATACGCCGTGACGACCCATGCGAGGGCGGCGGTGGACATCCCGAGCTGCTGCCCGAGCACGGGCAGGGCGATGTTCACGATCGACGCGTCGAGCACGACGAGGAACTGCGCGAGGGCCAGGACGCCGAGCGCGATCCATCGACGTGAGCTGCGTGTCGTGGGTGGGGCGGGAGAGAGCGTGGTCGTCATCGTCGGCCTCAGTTCCACAGGCCCAGCATCAGGACGATGCTGAGGGTCAGCGTGCCGAAGACGACCCACCAGGCGGTCTTCTCGGCACTCCATCGGGACGAGCGGTTCTCCGTGCTGTCGTTCATGATTTCTCCTTCGGGTTCCTCGGTCAGCGCCAGGCGCTGAACATCGCGACGGCCAGGACGGCGAGGGGCGCCAGGGCGACCCAGCGGATGGTGATCTCGTTCTTCATGTCGTTCTCCTTGGATTCGATAGTTGAGTGATTAACCACTCACTTAGACGGACAGAAGAAACCCACCCCGGTGGGGATGGGGTCAGTGGCGGATGCCTCGCGTAAGGATCTCCGCCCACGCCTCCGGCAGCTCCTCGATGCCGGAGGTGACGATGAGGTGACACAGCTGCCCGTAGGCGACGAAGCGCTGAACCGCGGCGTCGTCCGCCCCGGAGCGCTGCTTGGCGAACATCGTGATGCGCGCCAGGCCCGTCCGCAGTGCGGATCCGATCTCAGGCACATCCGCCACCGACTGCGCATGCACCTGCAGCATGAGCAGCGCGCGATCCTGGATGAGCTCGGCGTACGCCGCGCCCATCGCGTCGAGGATCCCGTCGGGCGTGCGATCGGGCGAACGATCGGCGCCATCGCCGAGGGCGTCGAGGATCCGGTCGAAGCACAGATCCAGCGCCGCGACGAACAGCGACTCCTTGCGGGGGAACAGCTTGAACGCGTACGCGGGGGAGATCTTCGCCTCGCCTGCGACATCGGCGACGGTCGTGCCGTGGAAGCCGCGCTGCGAGAAGCGCCGCAGCGCGGCATCGGTCACGACCGGCCGCCGCTGCTCGGCGGTGGAGAGGATCGATCCACGAGGTGTCATGAGAGTGACTGTACACTCACTCATCGAGCAGACGCAAGTACCGTCGGGTCCATGGCTAGGCTGACCCCATGGACATGCGTGTCGCCGCCTACTGCGTGATCGTCGATGACGAGGATCGGGTGCTGCTGACGCGCTGGATCGAGGGGCGCACCCCCGCGTGGTCGTTGCCGGGCGGTGGCCTGGAGCCCGGTGAGGACCCGGCTGATGCCGCGCGTCGAGAGGTGTGGGAGGAGAGCGGCTACACGGTGCGCCTCGACGAACTGCTCGGCATCGACTCGCACATCGTGCCCGCCAAGCGCCGTCTGGCACAGGGCGCCCCCGGTCCGCTGCATGCGCTGCGCATCGTGTACCGGGCGACGATCACGGGCGGCACGCTCACGCACGAGGTCGACGGCTCGAGCGACATGGCGGAGTGGATTCCGCTGAAGCGTGTGCGTGCGACCGAGCGCACGGGACTGGTGGACGTCGCCCTCGGCATGGCCGGAATCGCTCACTGAAGGGACCTAGGACGTGAACAACCGGATCCTGCTCGTCAACGGGCCGAACCTGAACCTGCTCGGCACGCGTGAACCGGGGATCTACGGATCCGACACGCTGGAGGACGTCTTCGACCGCGCGTCCGCCGTCGCGAAGGAGCTGGGCTTCGACCTGCGCGCGTTCCAGAGCAACCACGAGGGCGCGCTGATCGACGTGATCCACGAGGCGCGGGTCGACTGCGATGCCATCGTCATCAACCCCGGCGCGTTCACGCACACGTCCGTCGCGCTGCGCGACGCGCTCACGGGCGTGTCCCTGCCCTTCGCCGAGGTGCACATCTCGAACGTGCACGCGCGCGAGCCGTTCCGGCACCACTCCTACCTGTCGGACGTCGCCAGTTGCGTCATCGTCGGAGCAGGTGTGCAGGGGTACGAGTTCGCGATCCGTCGCCTCGCGACGCTCCTCAGCGCCTGATCAACTCCACCGGGTCGGAGATGTCGGCGACCGTCGCATCGTAGGCGTCGACGAGTGCGTCGGCGTCGACGAAGAGCGTCCATCCGTGCGCACCGGCTCCCATCGAGACGCGGCGACCGGCGATCCGCTCATCCGCGTACACGGGCCAGTCGTTCGTGCTGCCCAGCGGCGTGATCGTGCCGCGCTCGTACCCGGTCGCCTGCAGCGCGAGCTCGGGCTCAGGCAGGCGCAGCTTGTTGACGC
>NZ_JAPSJA010000202.1 GCF_031178525.1 Microbacterium sp. | reverse complement strand
CCGAAGTGGGACGGATTCCGCGTGCTCGCATCGTGGGACGGCGAGAGCCTGGAGCTCGGCTCGCGCGGCGCGAAGCCGCTGACCCCCTACTTCCCGGAGCTCGTCGACGCGCTCGCGCGCATCCTGCCCGAGCCCTGCCTGCTCGACGGCGAGATCGTGATCGCGGTCGGCGAGCAGGGATCGCAGCGCCTGTCCTGGGACACCCTGTCGCAGCGGATCCATCCCGCCGCATCGCGCATCGCGAAGCTGTCGACGGAGACGCCCGCGATGCTCGTCGCGTTCGACCTGCTGTCGGTCGGCGGCGAGTCGCTCATGGCGCTGCCGTTCCGCGAACGGCGGGCACGGCTCGAGCAGCTGCTGAAAGATGCACCTCACCCGCTGCACCTCACCCGCACGACCGAGGATCGCGCGCTGGCCGAGCGGTGGCTGGCCGAGTTCGAGGGCGCGGGCCTGGACGGCGTGGTCGCCAAGCCCGCCGACCAGCCCTACGCCCCCGGCAAGCGCACGATGCTGAAGATCAAGCACGCGCGCACGGCCGACGTGGTCGCGCTGGGTTACCGCGTGCACAAGAGCGGACGCGGCGTCGGCTCGATCCTCGTCGGCCTGCACGATGACAGCGGCGACCTGCACCAGGTCGGCGGCGTCTCGGCGTTCAGCGACAAGCGCCGGCTCGAGCTCGTCGACGAGCTCGAGCCGCTCGTCGAGCGCGACGCGGATGGCGAGATCGTCACGGCCGAGGGAGAACGGTCGCGCTTCTCATCCGGCAAGGACGTGTCCTACGTGCCGCTGCGCCCGGAGCGCGTGCTCGAGGTCCGCTACGACCAGCTCGAGGGCGATCCGTCCTTCCGGATGCGCTTTCGCCACACGGTGCAGTTCGAGCGCTGGCGACCCGACCGCGATCCGGAGTCGTGCCGCTACGACCAGCTCGAGGTCCCCGCGAAGTACGACCTCGGAGACGTGCTCGACTGACCCCTCGCCGTCGCGGATCCGCTCGCACCCGCGTATCCGCTCGCCCCGCGGACCCGCCCGCAGGCACGGATCCATTCGCATGCACGCATCCGGAGATCGACACGGATCCGGACCGGCCGGCGCGCCCGCATCCGGAACGATGCAGATCCCCGCACGCGTGCGTGCAGCCGCCGGAGCCGCGGCCTCAGACCTCGTCGGGCAGCGGGTTCTTCGGCAGCTTCTTGACGCGCGGGCGGCGCTTGGGGCGCTCGGGGATCATCGACCGCATCTCCTCGAGCTTCCCCCAGCACAGCAGGCGGTCCTCTGCCTCGAGCACCCAGCTGCCCTTCGGGTTGGGGATGACCGTCGCGCCGCGGTGCAGCGTGAGCACCGTGATGTCGCGCTCCCGCAGACCCGACTCGGCGAGCTTCGTGCCGACGAGCTCGGCATCGCCGTGCACGACGAGCTCGGCCACGCCGTAGCCGGTCGACACGGACAGCCGCTCGCGCACGTCGATCTGCGGGAACGCGACCTGGTTGGCGATGTAGTCGACGATCGCGCCGGCCACGTCGAGCTTGGTCGCCTCCTCGATGCCCTGCAGTCCGGGCGACGAGTTGACCTCCATCACGAGCGGCCCCTCGTCCGACTCGAGCATGTCGACGCCCGCGACCTTGAGCCCCATGATCTGCGCCGCGCGCACGGCCGTGCGCTCGTACTCCTCCGAGAGGTCGACGCGCTCGACGGATCCGCCGCGGTGCACGTTCGAGCGGAACTCGTCGCCCTTCGCCGAGCGCCGCATCGCGGCGACCACGCGGTCGCCCACGACGAGCGCCCGGATGTCGCGCCCCTTGGACTCCTTCACGAAGTGCTGGATGAGCACGTTCTGCCGCGCCGACTGCAGCGTCTCGACGATCGCCTCCGCGACCTTGATCTCGGGAGCGAGGATCACGCCGATGCCCTGCGTGCCCTCGAGCAGCTTGATCACGACGGGGGCTCCGCCCACGCGCTCGATCGCCGGGATCACGTCGGCCCGGTTGCGCACGAACGCGGTGGCGGGCATGGCGATGTCGTGGCGCGACAGGATCTGATTCGCCCGCAGCTTGTCCCGGGAGTTGGCGATGCCGCTGGCCGTGTTGGGCGTGTAGACGTCCATCTGCTCGAACTGCCGCACGACCGCCGTGCCGTAGTAGGTGATCGAGTTGCCGATGCGCGGGATGATCGCGTCGTACTCCGACAGCCGCCGTCCGCGGAACTGCAGATCCGGTTCGTCGCTGGCCAGATCGATCGCGAAACGCAGCGTGTTCAGCACCCTCACGTCGTGGCCGCGATCGAGCGCGGCGGCCCGGAGTCGCTGGGTGCTGTAGGCGCGAGGGGCGCGCGACAAGATGGCGATCTTCACTGATTGATCCTGGGTTCCTGGTTGGATGGGAGGCGTGTCTTCCCATCATCTCCCGTCGGAGAGCGCGAGCAGTGCCGCGCTCGTCGGCTGGCGCGAGTGGGTGGGACTTCCGGGTGCGGGCGTCGAGTGGCTCAAGGCGAAGGTCGACACGGGTGCGCAGACGTCGTCGCTGCATGCGTTCGGACTGAAGGAGTTCACACGCGATGGCGACGCGTGGGTGCGCTTCGAGATCCACCCGTGGCAGCGCAGCTCCGACAACGCCGTCTCGGTCGAGCTGCCCGTGCACGACCGGCGTCGCGTGCGCAGCTCATCCGGGCACTCCGAGAAGCGCGTGGTCGTGGTGCTCGAGGTGCGCCTGCTCGATCGGGTGATCCCGGCCGAGGTCACGCTGACCCGTCGCGACGCGATGGGATTCCGGATGCTGATCGGCCGCGAGCTGCTCAGCCAGGGCTTCCTGGTCGACGCGCAGGCGTCCTATCTCGGCGGCCGGCCGCCCAGCGCCGTGCGACGCGCGAACAAGCGCCCGCCGGCGCGCGAGCACCGCCGCACGTTCCGACACCCCGCCGACTAGTCGGCGACGCGGTTGCCGGCCTCGTCCCAGTGCTCGGCGACCTTCTTGCTGGGCTGCACGCGCGGGGGCTCACCCGGCATCTTGGGGAACTCGGGCGGGAACGGCATCTCGCCCTGACCGTTCTCGACGTCGCGCTGCCACCACTCCAGCAGCGTGTCGATGCGGCCCGGCGCATCCTGGATCCCTGCCCACGGATCACCCTGCGCGAGCCGCTCGGGGATCGTGCGCACCGTGAACCGCTTCGGATCGACGTCGTCCACCTCGTCCCAGTGCAGCGGCGTCGCGACCGGGGCATGCGGCAGCGCGCGCGGACTGTAGGCGCCGGCCATGGTGCGGTCGCGGTTGGCCTGGTTGAAGTCGACGAAGATGCGCCGGCCGCGCTCCTCCTTCCACCACGCGGTGGTCACCTTGTCGGGCATCCGGCGCTCCAGCTCGCGACCCGCCGCGATCACCGCGTGACGCACGTCGAGGAACTCCCATTCCGGCACGATCGGCGCGAACACATGCAGTCCGCGGTTGCCGCTGGTCTTGATCCATGCCTCCAGTCCGGCCTCCCGCAGCACCTCGCGCAGCGCGTGCGCGGCAGGGATCGCGTCGGCGATGTCGGTTCCCGGCTGCGGATCCAGGTCGATCCGCAGCTCGACCGGGTTGTCGGTCACGGGCACGCGCGACGCCCAGGGGTGGAACACGATCGTGTTCATCTGCACGGCCCAGGCGATCGCGGCGGGCTCGGTCAGCACGATCTGGGGATGGCGCCGCCCGCTGTTGTAGGTCACGGTCTCGGATTCGACGAAGGACGGCGCCCCCTTGGGCGGGTTCTTGGAGAAGAACATCTCCCCGCCCACCGCGTCGGGGTAGCGCTCGAGAGACACGGGGCGGTGCCCGTTGTGCGCGAGGAACGGGTCGGCCACCGCGATCACATATTCGGCGAGCTCATGCTTGGTGATGCCGACCTCGGGCCACAGCACCCGGTTGGGGCTCGACAGTCCGAGCTCGCGATCGCCGTCCGGTCCGGGGATGGTCAGGGTGATGCGTTCCGACGCCATGCCGCCACCCTACGGACCCGCCCGGTCGAGCGGAAAGGGCTTGCGGACCAGTGGGGCGCCGAGGCAGAGGTCGCCGGGTCAGGCGGGCGCGTCCGGCCGGCCGGGCTCGCCCGCACCCTCGACGCCGCCCGCATCGTCGCCCGCGTCCTCCGCGAGTGCGATGACCGGGGCGAGCTCATCGCGCGTGAGCG
>NZ_JAPSJA010000201.1 GCF_031178525.1 Microbacterium sp. | reverse complement strand
TCGCTGGTGCTGGGCGAGCTGGCGCCCAAGCGCCTCGCCATCCAGCGGAACGCACAGTTCGCCTACGCTGTCGCGCCCGTGCTCAACGGCTTCGCGACGATCATGAAGCCGGTGATCTGGCTGCTGTCGATCTCGACCAACGCGCTGGTCCGCGTGCTCGGCGGTGATCCGCACAAGACCGCGGACGAGCTGACCGAAGAGGAGATCCGCGACATCGTGGCCACCCACCAGGGGCTGCCCGACGATCAACGGCGGATCCTCGACGACGTGCTGTCGCTGCGCGGCCGTCAGGTGAGCGAGGTCATGCGGCCGCGCCCCGAGGTCATCGCGATCGACGCGACGGCGAGCATCGCCGACGCCGTCGCGCAGGTGCGCGAGCTGCCGTTCTCGCGCTACCCGGTCGTCGACAAGTCGATCGACGACATCACCGGATTCGTCCACGTGCGAGACCTGTTCGATACGGCATCGGCCGGACCGGGAGGCACCGTCGAGCGGCTGAGTCGGCCCATCTCCTATCTGCCCTCGACGGCCGGGGTGCTGGCGACACTGACCCGGATGCGAGCCGAAGGGCACCACATCGCGGTCGTCGTCGACGAGTACGGCGGGACGGACGGCATCGTGACGCTCGAGGATCTCGTCGAGGAGGTCGTCGGCGAGATCTTCGACGAGTACGACACCGCGGTGGACCCTGCGTCTGCAGGGGGAACGCTGGACGGCCGTCTCAACCTGCAGGACTTCGAAGAGCTGACCGGGGTGACGCTGCCGCGCGGCTCGTCCGACACGATCGCGGGATTCGTCATCGAGAGGCTCGGCCGGCTGGCGGTGGTGGGGGACGTCATCGAGGTCCCCGGAGCGACCATCCAGGTGGTCGAGCTCGACCGACGGCGCGTCGCGGGGGTGCGGATCACGCCTCTCCCGGCGGAGCAGCTCTCGGCGCAGCAGTGAGCCGGGACCCTGACGGAAACGCGACCCGTCCTCGCGACGACATCCGGATGACCGCCCCCGGACACGCCGACGGGGAACAACCCTCGATGCGTGCACGTTGGCGCATCATGTCGCGACGCGACGACTGCGCAGTCATCGTCCTCACGAAGGAAGGCCCGTCATGAAGGCACTCATCCATCACGCATTCGGCGATCCCGCGGAGGTCCTCGCCGTCGAGGACGTCGCGGCCCCCGAGCCGGGACCGGGGGAGGCGCGCGTGCGCCTCACGCTGGCCGCCATCCACAATCACGACCTCTGGACGGTCCGTGGCACCTACGGGTTCAAGCCGGAGCTGCCTGCGCGCGCCGGCACCGAGGCCGTGGGCGTCGTGGACGCGCTCGGCGAGGGTGTCGACCACCTGCAGATCGGCCAGCGCGTCGTCGCAGGCGGAACGTTCGGCGTCTGGGCCGAGCAGTTCGTCGCGAAGGCCGGCACGCTGATCCCGGTGCCGGAAGGCTTGAGCGACGAGGTCGCCGCGCAGCTCGTGGCGATGCCCTTCTCCGCGATCAGCCTTCTCGATTCGCTCGGCCTCGGGGAGGGCGAGTGGCTGCTGCAGAACGCCGCCAACGGCGCCGTCGGGCGCCTCGTCGCGCAGCTCGCAGTGGGCCGCGGCATCAACGTCGTCGGTCTCGTGCGGCGCTCCGACGGCATCGCCGAGCTCGAGGCGCAGGGCATCGGCCGCATCGTCGCCACCGACTCCGACGGGTGGCAGCAGCGGGTGGCCGAGATCACCGGCGGCGCGCCGATCCGTGTCGGCGTCGACTCGGTTGGGGGACGCTCCAGCGGCGACGTCATGTCGCAGCTCGCCGAGAACGGCACGCTCGTCGTGTTCGGCGCGATGGCCTCACCGGTGATGGAGATCGGCTCCGGTGACGTGATCTTCAAGGAGGCCACGGTGCGTGGCTTCTGGGGCAGCAAGGTGAGCGCCGCGATGGCGGCGGAGGACCGCGACCGCCTGATGGGCGAACTCCTCGCACGGCTCGGCGACGGGACGATCACCCTTCCCGTGGAGGCGGTCTATCCGCTCGCGGAGATCTCGCAGGCCGCGAACGCCAATTTCGCGGCGGGCCGCTCGGGCAAGATCCTCCTCCGTCCGTAGCCGCAGGGCGCGGGGCTCCGCACGTTCGACGGTGCCGTGCCCCGTGCCGGATGACCGGCGCTCGGGAGTCGCCCGCGCGCCTAGTGCGGACGCGCGCCAGGAAGCGAATCCACCCGCTGCCGCAGCGCTTGGAACCAGCGCTGCTCATACGCGCTGCGAGGGACGAGCAGCGCGGTCTCGCACCAGCGCAGGACGTCATCCCGATTCCACGAGTGCTCCCTGATCAGGCGTGGGATGACGTAGCCGTCCAGGCGAGAGCCGGGCCGGGCAGCGTCGCGCTGCGCGGCGGATGCGCCCTTGATTCCCGGCACGTGGAAGATCTGCGGCAGCGTCGTGTGGATCGTCACCGGATGCTGCTGGAGGTAGCTCCACAGCGAGGGCCCAGGCGCCCAGCAGATCAGCATGAGCGCGGCGCCCTGCTGCAGCGGCGGGGCGATGATGCCTCGCTGTGCCCAGTCGAAGATGGCCTCGATACCCCTGTTGCGGTCCCACGCCTTCGGGTTTGTGAGGAAGCGGAGGGCGTAGGCCTCTACGAAGGCATCGAGATCGTCCGGGAAAAGCCGCGGGATGTAGTCGGCGGCCACGTTCGTGTCGAGCGCGCCGATCTGCGTCGCCCGCGAGAGGGAGCTGGTGCCGAGCAGCGCGACCTGCGCTGCCGCATAGTGTCCGCTTCGGAGAACTCCCCTCCACCGCCGCGACGGGTCCCGAGACCCGCCGGCGGCGCCGAGGATCCCGTCGGCGGCGTCCCTGACGCCCTTGCGGAACGCGATGCGGTCGTCGACGGCGATCGGCTCGAGGGTGTCGGCGACCGCATCCGGCCGACCTTCTCGTAACGCATCGCTCAGCCGACGGCGCACATCGTCGCGCGGTGGTGTGCCCGTGACCGACATGCTGCCCCTTTCCGGCCGGCGCTGAGGCGCCATCAGAACGCTAGCGGGCCGGTGCCCGCGGCCGACTCGTCACCCGAGCCCGCGGCAGAATGGATCGTATGATCCGGACCCGCTCGATGACAGCCGCCGACTGGCCGATCGTCGAGCGGATCTACCGGGAGGGGATCGACACCGGCGAGGCGACGTTCGAGACCGAGCCGCCGTCGTGGCCGACGTTCGATTCCGGGAAGCTGCCCGAGCCGCGCCTGGTCGCGGTCGATGAGGCGGGTCACATCCTGGGGTGGGCGGCGGCGTCGCGCGTCTCGGCCCGCGCGGTCTACCGGGGCGTGATCGAGCACTCCATCTACATCGCCGCCGAGGCCCGCGGACGCGGCGTCGGGCACCTCCTGCTCGCGGATTTCCTCGCCGCAGCCGATGAGGCCGGGTTCTGGACGATCCAGGCGTCGATCTTCCCCGAGAACGTCGCGAGCCTGCGACTGCACGCGGCGGCCGGCTTCCGGGAAGTGGGGCGTCGCGAGCGGATCGCGCGGGCACAGCTCGGCCCGCAGGCGGGGCGGTGGCGCGACACGGTGCTCATCGAGCGTCGTCGCCGCGACTGAGCGACCCCTTCGGTCCGACCGAGCCCGCTCCCGGACTCGCACGCCGAGAGCCCCGCACGCTGTGCGGGGCTCTCGAAGCGCGGGTCGGTCGGCGGAGCGGTCAGTCGTCCGTGTCGCGGGCCGCGATCGTGAACTCCTGGTCCAGCTCGAGGTCGACCGTGGTGCCGTCGGCCGAGAGGACCGTGACGTCGTAGGGCGTCGAGCCGTCACCGCTGTCGAGCTCGAGGACCGTGCCCGGGGTGTCGGAGAGTGCTGCCTTCACCAGGGCGTCGATGGTGTCGGCGTCCAGCACGTGCTCGGGGCCGCGATCGTCGGATCCGGCGTCCTCGGTCTCGATGACGCGCGCGGTGCCGTCGGACGCGACACGGACCTCGCTCTCGTCGCCGTCGGCGGTCTCGAGCGTGACCTCCCACGAGCCGTCGCGCTTCGCGTCGATGTCGACCGCATCGCCCTCGGCGACCTCGGAGGCCGCATCCGCGATCGCCGTGATCTCGTCGGAGGAGTCGCTGCCGCGGACCGTGGCGCTTCCGGCGGAGTCGTCCGATCCGGAGTCGTCGGAGCCGTCGGAATTCTCGGATACGGAGTCGTCGG